>JAGRFO010000030.1:519-28636 GCA_020446005.1 Rhodocyclaceae bacterium
GAACAGCATGCCAACCGAGACGAACGGGTCGAGAAAAGTCTCGATCGTGCTCGAAAGCGACAGGTTGCCGCGGTGCAGTCCGTTCTGTTTTTCCAGGGTTGCAAGCATGAGAGGCGACGAAGTTAGTGGTTGTTGCGTAGCAGCAAATACATAATCATAATCCGCGCTTGTTGTCACTATGTTTAACGAATACGACGTGTCTGGCTGTGACTTAAACCCTGACCCTGCTGCTCGGGGCGTAAGCGGGTTGCCACGTGAATCAGGTACAGTGCGCCCGACCATGCAAAATATTGCTCGCACCCGCCCGTCTCTTGTCCGCCTTGCTCTCGCCGGTGCGTCGCTGGTGCTTGCCTCCGCCGCCCTTGCCGACAGCGCCGACGCGTTCAATATCAGTATCAGCCAGGCGTTGCAGCATGACGACAATCTGTATCGTCTGGCCGACGGGATGCAGCCTTTCGGCACCGGGCCGCGGGGTGACACCATCAGCATCACGTCGCTGTCGGCGAATTTCGACCGCCGTTACAGCCTGCAGACGCTGTCGGCGTCGGTCGATCTGGCGCGGGTGGGGTTTGATACCTGGGATTCGCTCGACTATTCGACCCGTGGCGGCCGCGTGCGCTGGGACTGGGCGGTGGGCAAGCGCTGGACGGGGTTGCTCAGTGTGCGCCAGGACGAAACCGCGCGCGGTTTCGAGGATGTGTCGACCCGCCGGGAGAGCAGCATCAACCGCCAGCGTGCGGTTGCTGCGGAAGCGAATTACTGGTGGCATCCGGACTGGGCCGGCGGGCTCGGTTTTGAGGATTTCTCAAGCACCTACAGTGACGCCGCGTCGCAGACCTCGGACTACGAGGCGCGCATCGGCAAGGTGAAGCTGACTTATCGCCCCCGCTCCGGCAACACCCTCGCGCTGGTCGGGCGGTTAACCGACGGCGACTTCCCCCGGCGTCAACCGGGCATCCTCAGCGACGATGGCTATCGCCAGACCGACTGGCGGGTGGAAGGCGCGTGGCAACTGACCGGCCACAGCCAGCTCAACGGCTATCTGGGCTTCACCCGCCGTCGCCATCCCAACCTGAGCTTCCGCGACTATGCCGGTATCACCGGGCGGCTGACCCATGTGTGGTCGCCCACCGGCAAGCTCGGCGTGACCACCGTGCTACGGCGCGAGATCGGCGCGCGGGACGACCTGATCGACAACTTCGTGGTGACCCGGGCGCTGTCGGTGGCGCCGGTGTGGTCCTTGAGTGCGCGGGTGACGCTGCAAGGCCGGGTGGAGTGGCGCGAGCGCGATTTCCGGGGCGACCCGGGGATCGTCAACGCCGCGCTGGTGAGCCAGAACGACCGGACCCGGTTCACTAGTCTGGCCGCCTTCTACACGCCGATCGAGGCGCTGCAATTGAGCCTCTCCTACACGCTCCAATCGCGTGACAGCGATCTGCCGAGTGGGGACTATGCCGCCCGGGGCGCAGCGCTGTCGGCGCAGTACACTTTCTGAGCGGGCCCCTCGCTTGTCTTTTGAGCGATGTGATTTATTTGTAAGGACATGAAAAACGGGTGGCCTTGTCGTCTCCCGTTTGTCATTCTTCGATGGTAAGCTGTGCGGGTTCGGATGCGTTGCAGCAAAAGTTTTGCATTCTTGTTGCAATCTTGATTGCCTAAGATGGGCGATCGGATGACTGTTTTTCGGGGTGTGTGATGATCCGTTGTGCTCTCAAGACGTTGGCCGCGATCGGAGTCGCGGTGACCATGCCGCTGGCGCAGGCCGCCACCGTCAAGCTCGATGGCGTGGCTTTCGACGTGTATTACGACGACGCCTTGCTGGGCTTGTTTGGTGCGCCGACGATCTCGGGCGATGTGCTGTTCTTTACGCCGACCACCTTCAAGGCCGAAAGCCTCAACGGGCTCGGCGTGAGCACCGCCAATGCCACGCTCAACCTGCGCGTCGAGCTGGCGGCGGGCTACGATTTCTCCTTCATCTCGCTGGTCGAATCGGGCGACTACCTGATGCGCGGCGCTTCCAGCGAGGTCGATGTGCTGGGCCAGTTGCGGGTGTTTGATCTGGCCGCGCCGCTCGCGACGGTCAGCGACGGCATTGTTGCCTCGGCCCCGCTCAATCTGCGCGATGGCGTCAATCACAACTGGGATGCATCGGCCGGCATCGGGCTGACGGGCGGTCCGTGGCGCGATACCCGCAGCATCAATGTGACGATCGAAAACCTGCTTGGCGCGTATACCGACGGGGCCGATGCGGGTCGCAAGCAGGCGTTCGTCGAGAAAAAATTTGTCGGGCTGAGCGTGGGCGTCATCCCTGCTGTGCCGGAGCCCAAGTCCTACGCATTGATGCTCGCTGGCCTGGGCATGCTCGGGCTGGTCGCGCGACGCCGCGCGGGGCGCTGAGCGCCCGCGGGCGGAAAAGCGCTATTGCGATCCGTGAGTTCAATCAAAGACGCCCTCCTGGGGGGCGTCTTTTTTCGCGTTCTGTATCACGTTGGCATGATGTTTGACGGATGCCGGCCGTGGCCCCGATTACAATATTGTTTCTGAAATAGTGCTGTCACACGCAGCGCATCATGGCATGCTAACTTTTGTGCGATGCGACAAACCGGCCCCCGGCCCGGATCGACGAACAACCCGTTGTGGAGCTTTCCCGTATGAACACCCCCCCTTGCGTCAGAAACCTTTCGCTGATTCTTGCTTCGGTATTTGTGTTGGCGGCGTGCGGCGAGAGTGACTCGGGTGCCGGCAAGAGCGCCACTCAGGTCGCGGCCCGGGTCAATGCGGAAGAGCTGTCGGTGCACCAGATCAACGCCGTGCTGGGGCGCACGCCAGGGCTGCAGCCCGATCAGGTGGAAAAGGCGAGCCAGGCGGCGCTGGAGCGGCTCATCGACCAGGAATTGCTGGTGCAGCGCGCCAAGGACAAGAAGCTTGATCGCGATCCGCGCGTGATGCAGGCCATCGAAGCAGCCCGCCGCGAAATCCTCGCGCGCAGCTACATGGAACAGTTCGCGGCCACGGCCGAGCAGCCCACGCAAAGCGAGGTTCAGGCCTTCTACGACGACAACCCGGCGCTCTTCTCCGAGCGCCGGGTATATAACCTGCAGGAACTGAACATCACCATCGAGGCCGATGCGCTGGCCGATCTGCGCGCCGCCGTTACCGCCGCCAGCAGCATGAACGAGATCGTCAATTGGCTGCGCGAACGCAACATCCAGTTCAAGGCCGGCGGCGGGGTTCGCGCCGCCGAGCAGTTGCCGCTCGAAGCGTTGTCGCGCTTTGCGCAGATGAAGGATGGCCAGATCGGCCTGGTGCAGACCCCCAGCGGCGTGCTGGCGATTTTCCTCGCCGGCTCGCGTTCGCAGCCGCTGGACGTGGCCGCCGCCACGCCGTTCATCGAGCGCTTCCTGGTCAATCGCAAGAAAACCGAGATGGCGCGCGCCGAGATGAAGCGCCTGCGCGATACCGCGCAGATCGAGTACATGGGCAATTTCAAGGCGCCGGCCCAGAACGCTGCGCTCGTCGAGGCGGCGCCGCCCGCTGCCGGGCCGGTGGCGGAAAAGGAAGGCGGGCTGTCCGCGGAAGCCCTGCAAAAAGGCGTTTCCGGCCTGAAGTGATCGCGTCCTGAAGCGACCCTATAACTCAAAGAGAGCGCAGTTCGTCATGTCTCATCGCACAGTCAGTCAGTTGTTTTTTGTGGTGCTCGCGCTGGTGTACTTCGTCTTTGGCGCCAAGGCCGAAGGGGGCGCGGAGTACGTGCTCGGTTCGGGCGACATCATCCGCATCACGGTGTTCCAGAACCCGGATCTCACGACCGAAACCCGGGTGTCGGAGAGCGGGGCGATCACCTTCCCGTTGGTCGGCAATGTCGAGGTCGGCGGGCTGACCGTGCCGGCCGCGGAAAACCGCCTGGCCGAGCAGCTCAAGAGCGGCGGTTTCGTGCTCCAGCCGCAGGTCGGCATCCTGCCGCTGCAGATTCGCGGCAACCAGGTGGCCGTGCTGGGGATGGTCAATCGTCCGGGGCGCTATCCGCTCGAAACTTTCAACATGCGCCTCACCGACATGCTCGCCAATGCCGGCGGGGTGGCGGTGACCGGCGGGGATCAGCTGGTGCTGATCGGCGTGCGCGAAGGCAAGTCGGTGCGCATGGAGATCGACGTGCCCTCGCTGTTCCTCAAGGGCAATGCCGCGGCCGACGTGACGCTGGCGGGCGGCGATGTGATCTACGTCGATCGCGCGCCGATGTTCTACATCTACGGCGAGGTTAACCGCCCCGGCGCCTTCCGTCTGGAGCGCGGCATGAGCGTGATGCAGGGGCTGGCGACCGGCGGCGGGGTGTCGCTACGCGGCACGGTGCGTGGCTTGCGCATCCATCGCCGCAACGCCGATGGTCAGCTCGAAGTGATCGAGCCCGAACTGGAGCTCGCCCTGCAACCCGACGACGTCATCTACGTCAAGGAAAGTCTCTTTTAGCCATGACGTTCCATCAATTCCTCCTCATCCTGCGGGCCCGCCTGTGGCTGGTGCTCGGCACCCTCGCGGTGGTGGTCGGCACCACCCTTCTGGTCAGCCTCGTTTTGCCGCGGCAATACACCGCACAGACCGCGTTGGTGGTCGACGCCAAGAGCGCCGACCCGCTGCTCGGCGGCCTGCTGCCCGCGCAGATGATCCCCGGCTATATGGCCACTCAGGTCGATATCCTGACCTCCGACCGCGTTGCCCAGCGCGTCGTCGAGCTGCTCAAGATGGACCAGGCGCCGGTGATCCAGGCGCAGTGGCGGGATGAGACCGACGGCGAAGGCAGCATCAAGGTGTGGCTGGCCGAGGCGCTCAAGAAGAAGCTCGAGGTCAAGCCGTCGCGCGAGAGCAACGTCATCACCGTGGCCTATGAAGGTTCCGACCCGGCCTTTGCCGCCGCGCTCGCCAATGCCTTCGCGCAGGCCTACATCGACATCAGCCTCGAGCTCAAGGTCGAGCCCGCGCGCCAGTACGCCAAGTGGTTCGACGGCCAGACCGCCAGCCTGCGCGCCGACCTCGAAGCCGCGCAGAAGAAGCTCTCCGAATACCAGCAATCGCGCGGCATCATCGCCACCGACGAGCGACTGGATGTGGAGACCGCGCGCCTGGCGGAACTCTCCAGCCAGCTTTCGGCGGCCCAGGCGCAGCGCGTCGACAGCCGCTCGCGCGAGGCCCAGTCCGCTCGCGCCGACTCGCTCCCGGAGGTGATGCAAAACGGGCTTATCCAGAGCCTCAAGGCGGACCTCGTTCGCCAGCAGGGCCTGCGCGACCAGCTCGCCGGCCGCTATGGCGACAATCACCCCGAGCGCAGCCGCGTCGAGGCCGAGATCGCCAACCTGCACGGGCGCATCGCCGCCGAGACCCGCCGCGTGATCAGCGCGCTGGGCACCACCAATCGGGTCAATGCCCAGCGCGAGGTCGAGATCCAGGCCGCGCTCGACGCGCAAAAGCAGAAGGTGCTCGACCTCAAGGCCGAACGCGATCAGATCAGCGTGTTCCAGCGCGACATCGAAAACGCCCAGCGCGCCTACGACCTGGTCACCCAACGCCTGGCCCAGACCAGCCTCGAGAGCCAGACCCAGCAGACCAACGTGGTTGTGCTCTCGCCGGCCGTCGCCCCGCTCAAGCCCTCCAGCCCCAAGCTGCTGCTCAACGCCGCGCTCTCGATTTTCCTCGGCACCCTGCTGGGCGTGGGGGCGGCCTTGCTGCTGGAGCTGATGGACCAGCGCGTGCGCGGCGAAGACGACCTGCGGCTCATCGACGGCCTGCCCCTGCTCGGCGTCATCCCCGCCAGCAGCAAGGGCGGCGCTTACCGCCCGGCGGCCGCGTGATCACCCGGCCGCAGATGCGCACCCCCGCCTTGACCCCAACTGCCCTCCCGCACGCCGGAGCCCGGTAACCATGACAACTCTCCATCGCGTCGCCGACCCGCTCGATACCGCCGAACCTGTCGCCGTGGCTCGCCCCGAGGGCGACCGCTCCATCGGCGCTTTGCTGATCGATGCTGGCAAACTCAAGGCCGAAGACGCCGAACGCGTGCTGCGACTGCAGCGCGAACAAGGCCTGCGCTTCGGCGACGCCGCCAAATCGCTCGGCCTCATCACCGATGCCGACATCGAGCAGGCCCTGCTGCGGCAGTTCGACTATCCCTACCTCACCACGGGTCAGAGCGCGGTGCATGCCTCGGTGGTGGCCGCCTACCAGCCGTTTTCGCCGCAGGTCGAAGCCCTGCGCGCCCTGCGCAGCCAGCTCATGCTGCGCTGGTTCGATTCGTCCGCCGAGCAGAAGACGCTCGCCGTGGTCAGCCCCGGCCGCAACGAAGGGCGCTCCTGGGTGGTGGCCAACCTCGGCGTGGTGTTCTCGCAACTGGGCGAGCGCACCCTCATCATCGATGCCGACCTGCGTCAGCCGCGCCAGCACCAGCTCTTCGGCGTCGACAACAAGGCTGGCCTGTCGGCCTTCCTCTCCGGTCGCGGCAGTCCCGACATCGTTCAGCGCGTGCCCGCATTGCAGGATCTGTCGGTGCTGCCCGCCGGCACCGTGCCTCCCAACCCGCAGGAGCTGCTCGCCCGCCCGGCCTTTGCCCAGCTGCTCGCCCAGCTCGCCAGCGAGTTCGACGTGATCCTGCTCGACACCCCGGCCGGCAGCCTGTTTGCCGACGGCCAGACCATCGCGGTGCGCGCCAGCGGCGCGCTCATGGTCGCCCGCCTTCACATGGCCCGTCTCAACCTGGTGCGCAGCTATGCCGATATGCTCCGGCAGGCAGGCGCCACCATGGTGGGTTCCGTCCTCAACGAAAAACCATAGGGCGGGTTTCAACCCGCCACGCCGCACCATGACCACCGCCACCCACGCCCAGACCACGCCCGCCACCACGCGCGCCGAGCTCGCGCCGTGGCTGATCGTGCTGGCCGGCTTGCTGGTCATGTTCGCCCCCACGGTGAGTGACCTCCTGAACACCATTTGGGCTGACGACGAGCAGGCCCACGGGCCGATCATCCTCGCGGTGTCATTGTGGCTGCTGTACCGGACTGGCCCTGCCGTTGTCCGCGCCCCTGGCGCGCCCGCTCCGGTCGCCGGGGCGTTGCTTCTCACTTTGGCCCTTGTGTCATACGTGGTGGGGCGCTCTCAGGCCATCATTCAGCTTGAAATCGGCGCGCTCATTCCTGCGCTGATGGCGGCCCTGCTTATCCAGAGCGGCCCCGCGGCGCTCAAGCGCGCCTGGTTCCCGCTCTTCTTCCTGATCTTCATGATTCCGTTGCCGGGGGTGTTCGTCCAGACCGTCACCATCCCGCTCAAGATGGGCGCCTCCTGGGTTGCAGAGCACATCCTGTACGCGGCGGGTTATCCGATCGCCCGGACCGGCGTGATCCTGCAAGTTGGCCAGTACCAGTTGCTGGTGGCCGACGCCTGCGCTGGCCTGCACACGATGTTCACCCTTGAGGCGCTGGGTCTGCTCTACATGAACATCGTCGGGCATTCCAACGTGCGGCGAAACATCCTGCTTGCCTTATTGATTCTGCCCATCTCGTTTGCCGCGAACGTCATTCGCGTCGTGGCCCTCATCCTGATTACCTATCATCTGGGCGACGAAGCTGGGCAGGGCTTCCTGCATGGCTTTGCCGGCATGGTGCTGTTCCTGACGGCGCTGGTGTTGATCCTGCTCATCGATGGGCTGTTGGGGCGAATTCCAGCCCTCAGGGAGCGCTCCAGTGGTTGAACTCGCCGGGCGTCGAAACATGCGTATTCGCACGGCGCTCATGCTCGCCGCGAGCATGATCCTGGCCGTTGGAATGGCCGAGGGCATGCGACCAGCGCAACGCCTCTCCGAAGCCAAGCCGCCCATTGCGCTTGAGGCCCAAGTCCCTGTTCGCTTCGGCCATTGGAAAGAAGACCGCAGTATCGTGCCGGTGCTGCCGTCGCCTGACGTGCAGGCCAGCCTCGACAAGCTCTACTCGTCCACCCTGGCGCGGGCCTATGTGAACGACCGGGGCGAGCGTGTGATGCTGTCGATCGCCTACGGGAGCGATCAGAGCTCGTCAGCAACAGCCGTCCACCGCCCGGAGTTCTGCTACAGCGCCCAGGGGTTCAGCGTGACCGGCGCCGGAGACCATCAGCTTGCGCTCGACGGTGGTGTGCTGCCGGTGCGCCGCCTGATCGGTGAGCAGGGGCGTCGGTTCGAGCCCATCACCTACTGGATCACCATCGACGAAGAGGCCGCACTGCCCGGCTTCGCGCGAAAACTCGAGCAACTCAGGTTTGGCCTCCGCGGGCAGATCCCTGACGGCATGCTCGTCCGCGTCTCAACCGTAGGCCTGCAACTGGAAGACGCCTTCAGGCTGCAGGAGCAGTTTGTTCGCGACCTGCGCCAGGCCATGGCCCCCGACATCCGAACACGTTACTTTGGAAGCTGAGCACATGAGCAAGCGAGCCCTCATCACCGGCGTGACCGGTCAGGACGGTGCCTACCTGGCCGAGTTTCTGCTCAAGAAAGGCTACGAGGTGCATGGCATCAAGCGCCGCACCTCGCTGTTCAACACCGACCGTATCGACCACCTGTACCAGGATCCGCACGTCGATAACCGCAACTTCATCCTGCACTACGGTGACCTGACCGACTCCACCAGCCTGGTGCGCGTGATCCAGAAGGTGCAGCCCGACGAAATCTATAACCTTGCCGCCCAGTCGCATGTGGCGGTGAGCTTCGAAGAGCCCGAGTACACCGCCAACGCCGACGGCATTGGCGCGCTGCGCATCCTTGAGGCCATCCGCATTCTCGGGCTGGAAAAGAAGACCCGCTTCTATCAGGCCTCCACCTCCGAACTCTACGGCCTCGTGCAGGAAACGCCGCAGAAGGAAACCACCCCCTTCTACCCGCGCAGCCCCTACGCGGTGGCGAAGCTCTACGCCTACTGGATCACCGTGAACTACCGCGAGGCGTACGGCATGTACGCCTGCAACGGCATCCTGTTCAACCACGAATCGCCCATCCGCGGTGAAACCTTCGTCACCCGCAAGATCACCCGCGCCGTGGCGCGCATCGCCCTCGGCCTGCAGGACTGCCTCTACCTGGGCAACATGAGCGCCCTGCGCGACTGGGGCCACGCCCGCGATTACGTGGAAATGCAGTGGCTCATGCTCCAGCAGGACCAGCCTGAAGACTTCGTCATCGCCACCGGCATCCAGTACAGCGTGCGCGAGTTCGTCCAATTTGCCGCCGCCGAGTTGGGCATCAAGCTGCGCTTCGAAGGCGAGGGGGAGGCCGAAACGGGTGTGGTTGAAGCGGTGGCCGGCAATCAGGCCAAGTGCAAGGTGGGCGATGTGATCGTGCGCGTCGACCCGCGCTACTTCCGCCCCACCGAAGTCGAAACCCTGCTGGGCGACCCCGGCAAGGCACGCGAGAAGCTCGGCTGGACACCGACGACCACCCTGCCGGAACTGGTCCGCGAGATGGTGCTGGCCGATTACACCTCGGCCAAGCGCGACGCCCTCGTCAAAATGGCCGGATTCCAGGCCTACGACTACCACGAGTGATCCAGATGCAAGGGGCAAGACGCAAGATTCAAGGAGCAAGACGCCACCCGATGGCGCGCAGCCTCACTTGGCTTGTGTCCCGCACCGAGAGTTTGAATCATGGCGCGATTTGAAGAGCTTGAGGTCTGGAAGCGTTCGGCGCGACTGAGCGCCGATATCTACAAATCGCTCACTGATTTGCGCGACTTCGGCTTTAAAGACCAGATCACCCGCGCCGGCCTCTCGATCCGTCGAATATTGCAGAGGGGCATGAGAGAGAGTCCCGAAACGAAACGGCCCAGTTCTTCAGCTACGCCAAAGGTTCGGCTGGGGAACTCCGGACGCAGATCTACGTTGGCATCGACATTGGATACATCGAACGAGAAACAGGAAAAGCGTGGCTAAAGGAAGCAGAAGAAATCTCACGCATGCTGCACGTCCTGATCCGTTCGGCAAAACGAAACGAACTGGAGCCTTGAACCTTGCATCTTGACTCTTGCATCTACGTAGCAGGCCACCGCGGCCTGGTTGGCTCGGCCATCGTGCGCAAGCTCGAGGCCGAAGGCTACACGCATATCCTCAAGCGCACCCATGTCGAGCTGGACCTCACCGACGCCGCAGCCACCGAAGCCTTCTTCGCCGAGCACAAACCCGAATATGTGTTTCTCGCTGCCGCCAGGGTGGGCGGCATTGTGGCCAACAACACCTACCCGGCAGAGTTCATCCGCGACAACCTCGCCATCCAGACCAACGTGATTCATGCCGCCTACAAAAGCGGCGTGACCCGGCTGCTCTTCCTTGGCTCGAGCTGCATCTACCCCAAGCACGCCCCCCAGCCGATGAAGGAAGAGCACCTGCTCACCGGCCCGCTCGAGCCCACTAACCGGCCCTACGCCCTGGCCAAGATCGCCGGCATTGAAATGTGCTGGAGCTACAACCGGCAGTACGGCACCAAATACCTTGCCGCCATGCCTACCAATCTGTACGGCCCGGGCGACAACTACAGCCTGATGAACAGCCACGTCATCCCCGCGATGATCCGCAAGTTCCACCTGGCCAAACTCGCCGCAGAACAGAACTGGCCCGCCATCGAACAGGACGAAGCCACCCACGGCCCCATCCCCGAAGACCTCAAGCAAGACCTCCTTGCAGCTTGCACCTTGAACCTTGTGCCTGCCGTCAGGCTGTGGGGAACCGGCACTCCCAAGCGCGAGTTCCTCTACAGCGACGACATGGCCGACGCCTGCGTGTTCCTCATGAACCTGCCGGACAACAAATACGAGCAACTCCTCTGGCCCGCCGGAGATCCCCTTGAATCCTGCACCTTGAACCTAGCCCCTTTAATAAACATCGGCGTGGGCCAGGACGTGACCATCCGCGAGCTGGCCGAGACGGTACGCGAGGTGGTGGGCTACACGGGCGATATCGTGTTCGACACCACCAAGCCCGACGGCACGCCACGCAAGCTCATGGACGTCTCGCGCCTGCATGAGATGGGGTGGACGGCGCCGACCGCCTTCAGGCACGGGCTCAAGGTGGCGTACCAGGATATGGCGGTGAAAGACGGTGCTTGATGCCACGGATTGTGTAGAAAAGATGGTCGCTACCGAGTCCGGGCAGCATGATCAGGCGTTGACGGACGTGCTGCCCCGTTTCGTTTCAGCGTTAAATGATCAGCGAATCAAGTGGTGCCTGTTGCGCAATTACCAGTCATTCCCCGTTCCGCGATCACCTACCAGCGATTTCGACTTCATTGTTGATTGCGAACCTCGACGTGCGGTTGATTTCATCAAGAGTGTTGCTGGTCCGACGGTCAGAGTTGGGATGGTTGTGTTTCGCAGTGGTGGTGCGGTGATCAGCGTGTTCTTGTCGACACCTCGTAGCCCCTCTCTGCGGATCGACATCATGCGTTCCGCTGTTTGGGCTGGGCACGATCTGATTGACGCTGAAGATTTGCTGGAAAAGCGCAGGACGGTAAATGGCATTTCTGTACCTGCCCCTGGGCATGAGGTTGCTGACTCGCTCATGACCTACTTGTTCCATTCAGGAAAGGTAAAGGCTGAATACAGAGCGTCGACACAGAAATGCGCTGAAGAGGATCGCTCAAATTTTGTGTCGTGCCTTTCTGCCGTTTGGGGAAAAGTTGAAGCAGACCAACTATCCAAAAAGGCGGCCTCAGGGGATTGGGAGTGGCTGGCCGCTTGGGTGAGAGGGGCCAGGAAAAGACTTCTTTGGTCACACGCAAGGAATCCGGTGCGCGCACTTGAGGCTGCGTGTTTGCACGTATTCAACGTGGCTCGGCGGCTATTGCGGCCGCCCGGCCTTTTCGTGTCCATGCTCGGGCCGGATGGCGCAGGGAAAACAACGATTGGACACGCCTACCTTGAGCGTATGAATACGCTGTACTACAAGAAAAACCAGCATCGATGCCATTGGCGGCCAGGCGTTCTTCCCGCGCCTGGAGTGATCGTCGGGAAGGGCTCAACTCAGGGTGACGTGACGAATCCACATTCGAAATCGCTCCATTCGCCCCCGGTTTCTTTTGCCCGATTCTTCTATTTCGTTATCGACTATGTCGTGGGTTATTGGGGGGGTATTCGGCCAAGGCTTGCGAAAGGTGATCTGGTTCTGTTTGATCGATACTTTGATGACTTTATTGTGGACCGGCGGCGTTATCGGCTCGATTTGCCTTTGTCATTGATTAGGCTGTTTGGGAAGGTGGTCGTGCGCCCTGAGCTTGTCTTTGTTTTGCATGCGCCGGCGGATATCTTGCACGCACGCAAGGCGGAATTGCCCGTTGATGAGATCGCACGCCAAACCGTGGCACTCAAGGGCGTGATGGCCGGCAAGAATGGCGTCAGGTTCGTGTGTGTCGATCGAGGTGTGGACGCTGTTGTCGACGAATTGGAAAGACTGACTATTGACTATCTTGATCAGCGAAACCGTCGCTGGTTGAACTGGTAAAGGCCATGCGGGGTATGGCATTGGAACCGCGCAATGCGACGTCAAGTACGGGCTCTGATCACCAACTCGGCGGCGCGATGGCGTCGCGAATACTTGTTTCTGCTTACGCGTGTGAGCCCGGCAAGGGGTCGGAACCCGGCGTTGGCTGGAACTGGGCGCTGACATTGGCCCGCAGTGGGCACAAGGTCTGGGTGCTGACGCGCAAGAACAACGCCCTGACGGTCGATCCCGAGCTGTCACGTCTGGACAGCGCCATTCGGTCGAATCTCGAATTCATCTATTACGATCTTCCGAAGTGGGCGCGCTGGTGGAAAAAGGGTGGCCGCGGTGTGCGCCTCTACTATCTGTTCTGGCAATGGGGCGCCTATCTGAAGGCCAGGCGATTGCATGC
The DNA here is from genome assembly GCA_020446005.1 of Rhodocyclaceae bacterium. Lineage (GTDB taxonomy): Bacteria > Pseudomonadota > Gammaproteobacteria > Burkholderiales > Rhodocyclaceae > Nitrogeniibacter. Next base: position 13,400 of record JAGRFO010000030.1, read on the forward strand.
CAGGGTCGGTTTCGACCGGGTGCATCACGCCACCTTCGTGAGTGTGCGCCAACCGAGCTTCATGGGGGGGCTGGGCATTCCCTTCGTGTTTGGTCCTGTGGGCGGCGGCGAGCATGCGCCCTGGTCGCTGCGGCGTGACTTCGGTTTGCGTGGCTGGCTGCTCGACGGTGTGCGCGATCTGGCCAATGCGCTCGTGCAGTGGGACCCGATGATGTGGCGCACCTTCCGGCAGGCTGAGCGTATCTATGTCACGTCCGAGCAGTCCCGCGCCCTTGTGCCCGCGCGCTACCGGCACAAGACCGAGGTGCGGCTCGCCATCGGCATCGAGGGCGAGCCGCAACATGACGCCTTGGCGGCCGACGTCCCGGCGGCGCCGCGCTTCCTCTATCTCGGGCGCTTCCTGTACTGGAAGGGCATGCACCTGGGCATGCGCGCCTTTGCGGCCTACCTGAAGCGCACGCCGTCTGCCCGTCTGTCGATGATCGGTACCGGGCCCGATGAGCTGCGCTTGCGCCGCCTGGCGCATGAGCTTGGCATCGAGGCCAGCGTGGACTGGTCACCGTGGGTTCGACAGGCTGAGCTGGGCGATGTGTACCGCGCCCACCATGCCTTGCTGTTTCCCAGCCTGCATGATTCTGGCGGCATGGTGGCGCTCGAGGCGCTGCAGCACGGCCTGCCTGTCGTATGCCTGAAGCTCGGTGGGCCCGGCGTCATTGTCGATGACACCTGCGGGGTGGCGGTGGACGCGGAGGGGGGCGGTCGGCAGGCACTTGTCAGCCGGCTTGCCACGGCCCTGCACACCGTGACGGACCCGGCAAACGATCTGGCACGGATGCGTGCAGGCGCGCGCGCGCGCGCTGGCGCGTTTTCCTGGGATGCCCTGGTGGCCTCGGTCTACGGCGCCACGCATGCCACGGTCGGCACGCCCGGGGGGCGGATGTGAAGCCGCTCAAGGCCCTGCTCTCTGCCCGCTCCCATTTCTGGTCGCTTGCCGACCAGGCGCTGGTAAGCGGCTGCAATTTCCTGATCGGTATCGCGCTGGCGCGCTTCCTCGGTCTGGAGTCATTTGGCGCCTACGTCATTGCGCAGATGTACTTGCTCTACGCCAACACCTTCCAGGCCTCGCTCGTCGTGTCGCCCATGATGACGGCGGTGCCAACGGAGCACGATCCGGTGGAGCAGGCCCGGTTGATCCGGGGCTTCATGGGCTACGCCTTGCTGGTCATGCTGGTGACACTTGTGGGCACCCAGGTGCTCGCTGCCGTGCTCGGGGCGCTGTCCGAGGGGATTGGAATTGGCGGGCTGGCGCTGCCGCTCGCGGGGGCGATGGCAGCGTTCCAGATGCAGGACTGGTTACGGCGGGCGCTCTACGCCACATCGAGCAACCGGCTGATTTTCGTGTCGGACCTGATTGCCTATGGCAGCCAGCTGGCCGGTCTGGTATGGCTTGGCATCTCCGGTTCGCTCGATGCCTACTCCGCCTTCATGCTCATGGCCGGCACGTTTACTGCGTCTGCACTGTTTGCCATGGGCGCAACCCGCTATCGGCCCGATCCGGAGGCTGCCCTTGAACTGATCCGCAGGCACGCGCACGCGAGCCGCGATTTTTTCGCCACGTGGCAACTCCAGTGGCTCGGTTCGCAAGGCGTGATCCTGCTGGGTTCAGCCGTGTTGGGGCCGCATGTGGCAGGGGCGATTCGCGCTGCGCAGAATCTCCTGGGGCCGGTGAACGTCATGTTCCAGTGGCTCGACAATGTGCTGCCGGTACGCGCCGCGCGGCGCTACCGGGATCATGGCGACGGCGCACTTGTGGCCTATCTGGGCAGCATCGCCGTGCTCGGGCTTGGTGTGCTCGGGGTTTTCGTGCTCGGCATTGCGCTGGTGGACGAGCCCTTGATGACGCTGCTGTATGGGGAGGAGTTCCGTCCCTATGCCTTCCTGGTCGTGCTTGTGGCGCTCTACTATTTCTTTGGTTTCGGCTATCGCATTGCCTCCTACCTGTTTCGCACGCTCGGGCGGACGCGCTATCTGGCCAAGGCCAGTCTGTGGTGGCTGGTGGCCTCGTTTGGCGTGGTGCTGACGACACTTCAGTGGCTGGAAGACCGGGCGATCCTGTGGGGGCTGGTGATGGGGCAGTGTATTGCGCTGTTGTATCTGCTTGCGCAGCGCCGAGCGGTCTTGCCGGGGGGGGCGGCGGCCTCCGGGGCGGCGCCGGTGCATCGGCATATCCTCATCCGCCGGCCCGACGGCTCGCCCAGGCTGGTGCTGCCCTGCACCAGCACCTCGTCGCTGCATGAAGCGCTCAGCATGTATTACCCGTCGCGCTGGCTTGGGCGGGCTTACCGAGCGCTGCAGGCGCACACCCTGCCCTGGCGCATCCGCCTGGGGTGGGTCGAGGCCGTGCACTCCCTGGCGACCCTGTGCCCCGGGATTCAACGGGTCGTCGAGGCGGTGCCGGGGGCTGATGCCCGCTATCTCGGCGCCCTGATCGGTGCGCCGGGCCCCTGCTCGAAATGGACAGTCAAGCTGATGGCGGCAGATGGCGGGGCGCTAGCCTACTCGCGCGTGGCGCGGCAGCCGCTGGCCGTGGCGCGCCTGCGTGGCGAACTTGCCATCCTTGCCGCCCTGGATGCGGCACCGGTGGCACACCAGGTGCCCCGTATCCTGGCACATGGCGAAATCGCCGATGGCCCGGCGTTCTACCTCGTGGAGTCGGCGGGCCCCGAGCACCCGTCCTCGCATGCGTTGAGCGTAGCGCATTTCGATTTTCTCGCCGGGCTGGCGCGACGCGATACCGCGCAGCCATGGTCGGCGGTGCTCGATCAACTGGCGCTGGATTGTGGCCCGTTGCACGCGATTCCGTCATTTGACGCGGTGCTGGGGCCGGCCCTGCAGTTCTTGCGCGGCGCGGCGCGGGGCACCGTGCCGGTGTGTTTTGAACATGGGGATTTTGCGCCGTGGAACATCCGCGACGATGGCGCAGGGCGCCTGTTCGTGCTCGACTGGGAGCATGCCCGGCAAGATGGTGTGCCGTGGCTCGACGCATTGCACTTCTGCTACCAGGTGAGCGCGCTGGTCGAGCGCGAAAGTCCGGACGGCTTGCTGAAGGTGCTTCGGCATGTGTTTGAGCTGCCCGTTGCGCAGGGCTACGCGCGCGCCATGGCGGTGCCGGCCGAGTGCCATGACGTGCTGGTGATGGTCTACCTGTTGCGTGGCCTGGTGTCTGCGCATTGCGAGGGCCATGCCCCGGCCGACGCTGAACAGTCGACGCGTGTCGCCGTGCTCATGCGGCTTCTGCAGGTGCGCCGGCAATGAGCGCAGTGCCACCCACCGCAGCCTACTGGGCCAACGCACGGGGCGGAATCGGGCGCTGGCTGGCGTTTGGCGTGGGGCTGCTGTTGCTCCAGGCCGTGCTGGTTTTCTTCATCGTGTTTGCCCCGGCGCTGGCGGTGTACCTGGGGCGCTATGTGCTCCTGGCGCTCTTGCTGGTCGTCCTGGTGCGCCTCTCGCCGGCTGGTGCGCCGTTCTGGTTGCGCGCCGTGTTGCTCGTGGTACTGGGCGAGTTCGTGCTGAACTACGGGTTTTCAAACTTCTCGGTCGGCGTCGGCGCGGCGCGCGCGACCGTGGCAGAACTGGTGTTGCTGCTGAGCCTGCTCTGGCTGGCGGTGCAGCGATGGTCGGCCCTGTGGCTGCTGCCGGGCAGCGCACTTCTGATCCTGCTGTATGCCGTGCCCCCCATGGTGGTGCACTTCCCTGCCGATGTGATGCGCCACGGGCTCACTGCTGCGCGCGACGCACTCCCCCTTGTCGACAGCCTGTTCTTCTTCGCCGGCGTGGCGGCCGTTGCCGCGGCGCCGGGGCGGGACGTCTGGCGGACGTGGCGGCACCGCTTCCTGTGGCTGTTGCTGCTCTCCAGTGCGCTGTACCTGCCCTGGCACCCGGTGCAGGACACCTTGCTGAGCCTGTCGCCGCGGGTGACCGGTTATCAGCAGTCGGTTCCGTTGGTCGGCTATTACGCCACCGGTAACGTGCTGGCACTGGCAGGCCTTTTGGCCGTGGTACTCATCCCGGCCGCGTTTTCCTGGCGCGGCGAGCGCTCACCGGGCCGGCTTGCGCTGGCGGCCTTGTTCATGGTGTTCGCGCTGGGCGTCGTCATTACGCAGTCCCGTACTACTTACCTTCTTACAGGGTTTGCGCTTCTTTTCCTTGGGTTCTGCGGGCACGGGCGCGCCGTACGCAGCATGCTACTGGCCTTTCTCGTCCTGGTCGGAGCCCTGGCCATCGTGGATGTGGCCGGCGTGGAAGTGGAGGGGCGCGTTGGCAAGCTCGGCCTCGAGATGGTGACGCGCCAGCTCGAAAGTGTGACGGGCGAGGGCGGTCTGGAAAGTGGGCGCGAAGGCGTTGATCAGCGCAAGGTCTGGATCAAGGATTCGCTGTCACGATGGGCTGGCGATACGCAGTCCATGCTGGTCGGGATCGGGTTTGGGACGCCGCTGACGGATTTTCGCGTATTGGGAGCCGAGCGTCAGTCTGTCATCGTCCGAGAGCCGCATAACAGCTTGGTATCAGTGTTGACCCGTACCGGGCTGTTGGGGGCCATACCGTGGTGTCTCTTTCACATGGCCCTGATGCTGGGGGTCTGGCGGCACGGCCGGACCTTGCGCAAGGCTGGAGAGCGCACCGAGGCAGACTACTGGCTCTGGATGCTCCTGCTCTTCCTCTCCGTGCAGGTGTCGGCGCTGGTGCAGCCTGCCTTCGAATCCCCCCATTTTGCCGTGCCGTACTTCTTCCTTGCCGGGATGTGCCTCGCGGAGATTGCCCGCACCCGGGCGGCCTGGCGGGCCCTGCCGCAGCGTGGGAGGGGGCGCCGTGGCTGACGCGCAAGGGTGGGCACTTGCGCTGCGCCTCGGCACGCTGGCGCTCTTGAGCCTGGCGATGGGGCCGTCGGCGGCTGATCCGGCCAGGGCAACAGAGGCCCCGCAGGTGACGGTGCGGGTGGATGCGGCGCCCAAGCAGGTGTTTGCCGGCTTTGGTGCCAGCCAGCCGACCGACCAGGGCCGGTTGTTCACACACTATGGTCATGCCCGTGTCAGCCGGCTTGCAGGGGCGGTGTATTCGGAGCTGGGCATGAACATGGTCCGGCTCTGGGTGCACGCCGGCGCCGATCTGGACGTGGGCCGCATGAAGCGCCGTTTCAAGGCCAGCTACTTGAACAACGGCTACCTGGCACTGTTGCAGCGTGCGGGCGCGAAGGCGGTGCTCCTTGCGCCCGCGCGCGGAGAGGGCGCGCCTGACGAATCCATGCAGGAGTATGCGACCAAGCTCGCGACGTTCATCCGTGACATACAGGATGAGCACGGGCTGCACATCCATGCCACCGGGGTGGCCAATGAGCCCGCCGGGTTTTCGGCCATTCAGTTGCGTGATGCGGTTCGGCTGCTGCGCGAGGCACTCGATATGCGCGGGCTCCATGATGTGGCGATCATCGCCCCGGAATGCGCCAGCCCGGATGCTTGCGCTACCCGTGCAATCAGCGAGATGAAAAGGATGCCTTCGGCGTGGCGTGCGCTCTCTGGCGTGGCCACCCACAGCTACAACATGGGGGCCAACAGCAGGGTTGAGGCATTGGTCCTGGGGACGGGAAAGGACTACTGGATGACCGAGGCCGGGCGGGCATTGCCCCGGCCGCGCGATGGTGCAGGCAGGGCGATCCTCGTCGAGGAGGAGCCCGGCGAGACGGCCGAAGCCGCAACGACGGCAGCGCGCTTTCTCAACGACATGAACCATTCGGTCACGCACTGGTTCTGGTTCATCGGCATTGGCGCCTTCGACCAGCACCCGGCAAAGGACTCTGCGCAGGTGCTGGCGCGGCCCGACGACGCCACCGGCGGCATCAAGTACAACACCAAGTACCACTACCTCTGGCAGCTTCGGCGCACCTTTGAGTTGGGCGCCCGCTTTCACGGCACGCTCAGCGACCGGGAAGGGCGGATGACCTGGGACTACGGACAGAAGCCGGCGATTACCGTGGCTGCGGCGCAGAACCCGGACGGGAGCTGGGGCGTAGGCGTGGCAAATACGACGGGTATCCGCAGCACGAAGATCACCCGGTTCCACCCGGCTGCGACGTGGACGGTGCGAATCATCCTGCCTGAGGCTGCGCGAGGGCAGGAATATGCCGCGACGCGCAGCAGGCATTTTGGCCCAAGGCCGGATGGCGTAGTGATGCCCGACCCGAACGGTGTACTTGAGGTGCGCGTTGGCCCACACGAACTTTTGACCTTGAGATCACAATGATGCAGGCGCAAGAAGTGGCCCGCGAGCGGGTGCTTGTCATTCACAACGCCTACCAGCACCGCGGTGGAGAAGACACCGTGGTGGAGGCCGAGATGGCGCTGCTGCGCGAGCGTGGCCACGCGGTGGAACTGTTCTCGGCGCACAACGACAGCATCAACGGCATGGGGCGGCTGGCGCTGGCCGGGCGCACGCTGTGGTCGCGCGCCGCCGCTGCCGACATGGACACGCTCATTACGCGCTTTGCGCCGGATGTGATCCATGTGCACAACACCTTTCCGCTGCTGTCGCCCGCCATCTACTGGGCCGCGGCCGCGCGGCGCGTGCCGGTGGTGCAGACGCTGCACAACTTTCGCCTGCTGTGCCCGCAGGCCATGTTCCTGCGTGAGGGGCGGGTGTGTGAAGACTGCCTTGGCCACCTGCCCTGGCGGGGCGTGGCGCGCGGCTGCTACCGCGGCTCGCGCGCGCAGACGGCGGTGCTGGCCGGCATGGTGAGCGCCCACCGCGCAATTGGCACCTGGCAGAACAAGGTGACCCGCTACATTGCGCTCAATGCGTTCTGCCGCGACAAGTTCATTGCCGGTGGCCTGCCGGCCGAGCGTGTGGTGATCAAGCCCAACTTTGTGGATTTCGACCGCCCCGAAGCGCAAGCGCGCAGCGGCTTCCTGTTTGTGGGGCGCCTGTCGGCCGAGAAGGGGGTGCGGGTGCTGGCTGATGCGGCCGCGGCAGTCGATGGCGCGCAGGTGACGGTCGCCGGCTCCGGGCCGGAGGCGCCGGTGCTAGAGGGTATCGCCGGTGTTGATGCCAAAGGCAGTGTCGATCGTTCCGCTGTGGCGCGGATGATGGCCTCGGCGACGGCCCTGTTGGTTCCAAGCGTGTGGTACGAGACCTTTGGCTTGGTGATTGTCGAAGCCTTTGCTGCGGCGACACCGGTGATTGCGAGTCGCTTGGGCGTGATGCCAGACCTGGTGGAAGACGGCGCCACCGGCTTGCTCTTTGAGCCGGGCAACGCGGCAGACCTGGCCAGCAAGATGCGCTGGGCGCAGGCCAACCCCGAGCGCATGGCTGAAATGGGTGCGGCGGCACGCGCGCGCTACGAGGCGCGCTACACCGCCGAGCGCAACTACACCCAACTGATCGATATTTACCGCGACGCCATGGCGGCGGCGCGCACGGAGGCGGGCCATGGGGCGCACTGAGCCAACAACAACGGGCCGCACGGTGGGGCGGGTGCTGACCGCCCCCATTGACGCGCTCACCTGGGAAGAGGCCATTGGCCGCATCCAGCACTGGGCGGATGCGTTCGAGAGCCGGTATGTGTGCATCTCCAATGTGCACTCGGTGGTCACCGCCGGGCAGGATGCGGCCTTTGGCCGGGTGCTGCACGAGGCCGACATGGCCACGCCCGATGGCGCGCCGGTGGCGTGGATGCTGCGCAAGCTCGGCCACCGCGGCCAGCAGCGCATCAACGGGCCGGACCTGATGCTCAGGTATTGCGAGGAGGCCGCCGGGCGCAATGAAGCCATCTATCTGTATGGCGGTGCGCCTGAAACGCTGGATGTGCTCCAGCGTGTGCTGCTGGAGCGCTTTCCGGGCCTGCGGATTGCGGGGGCGTATTCGCCGCCGTTCCGTGCGCTCACCGATGAGGAAGACGCCGAGGTGGTGAGGCAGATCAACGATTCCGGCGCCGGCACGGTGTGGGTCAGCCTGGGCTGCCCCAAGCAGGAAAAATGGATGGCGGCCCACCGCGGGCGCATCAACGCCGTGATGATCGGCGTGGGCGCCGCGTTCGACTATCACGCCGGCACCATCCAGCGTGCGCCGCTATGGATGCAGCGCAACGGGCTGGAGTGGCTGCACCGCCTGGCGAGCGAGCCGGGCCGGCTGTGGAAGCGTTATCTGGTGACCAACACGCTCTTCGTGCTCGGCGCCGTGCGACAACTGGTATTGCGCTAGGCTGGGCGTATGGCAGGCGCAGGGTGCCGCGTCAGCCATCTTGCTCGAGTGGCTCCCGGGGCGTGTTGAAGCGGCACAGCGCCAGCGTGCCGATGCCGATTGCGCAGCCAAACAGCGCGCCGATGAGAAATACCGCGGCGTAGATCATGTGTGCCCTCCGGTGAATGCTGTCAGCGTGATCGCGCAATGTTTCGCCCCGGTGTCAGTGCCTTGAATGTTTTCCCTTTCTGCGGATTGAGAGATGCCCAGCGTGCCTGACCCCCACTTTGTTGCCCTGATCGACGCCATGCCACTGGTGTCGGTCGACCTCGTCATGATCCGTAACGGTTGCGAGGTGCTGGTGGGGATGCGCACGAACCGGCCCGCGCAGGGCTGCTGGTTCGTGCCCGGCGGGCGCATTCTCAAGGACGAACCCATCGCCCGCGCCCGCGAGCGCATCATCCGCCGCGAGCTCGGCCCGCAGGTGCCGGTTGATGGCTGGGCACTCATCGGCGGTTATGACCATTTCTACCCCGACAATTTCGCCGGCGTGCCTGGTGTGAGCACCCATTATGTGGTGCTCGCCCATCGGCTCGATGTGGCGGGCAATGGGCCCCCGCTAGAGGCCGATGCCCAGCACGAGCGGCTGGTGTGGATGCCCATCGACGCGGCGTTGGCCGATCCGATGGTGCACGAGAACACCAAGGTCTATGTCCGAACGAGTGTGGCGCGGCGGTAATTCACGTGTCTGCCCAGAGTGATTTGGTATTCTGATCGCCTGACAATAATAGGGAGCAGGCTGTGATTCTGGTTACGGGCGGTGCAGGTTTCATCGGGGCGAATTTCGTTCTGGACTGGCTGGCGCAGTGCGATGAGCCGGTGCTCAATGTCGACAAGCTGACCTATGCCGGCAATCTGGAGACGCTCGCATCGCTTGATGGGGATCAGCGCCATGTGTTCGTGCAGGCGGACATTTGCGATCGCGCGCGGATCGACGCGCTGCTGGCCGAATACCGGCCGCGGGCGATGGTGCATTTTGCGGCCGAGAGCCATGTCGACCGGTCGATCCATGGTCCCGGCGAGTTTGTGCGGACCAATGTGGAGGGCACGTTCACGCTGCTGGAGGCGGCGCGAGGCTACTGGTCGCAGCTCGATGGCGAGGCGCGCGCGGGCTTCCGCTTTCTGCATGTGAGCACCGACGAGGTTTATGGCTCGCTCGCGCCGGATGCGCCGGCGTTTACCGAAACCCACCCCTACGAGCCGAACAGCCCGTATTCGGCCAGCAAGGCGGCCAGCGACCATCTGGTGCGGGCGTGGCATCACACCTATGGGCTGCCGGTGGTGACCACCAACTGCTCGAACAATTACGGTCCGTACCAGTTTCCGGAGAAGCTGATTCCGCTGATGATCGTCAATGCGCTGGCCGGCAAGGCGCTGCCGATCTATGGCGATGGCATGAACGTGCGCGACTGGCTGTACGTGAAGGATCACTGCAGCGCGATCCGCGCGGCGCTGGCGCAGGGCCGGCTGGGCGAGACCTACAACGTCGGCGGCTGGAACGAGATGCCCAATCTCGACATCGTGCATACCATCTGCGCGATTCTCGATGAGTTGCGCCCGCGTGCCGAGGGCAGCTATACGGCGCAGATTACCTACGTAAAGGACCGCCCGGGCCACGACCGGCGCTACGCCATCGACGCGCGCAAGATCGAGCGCGAGCTGGGCTGGCGACCGGCCGAGACCTTCGAGACCGGGATCCGCAAGACGGTGCAGTGGTATCTCGACCATGCCGGCTGGGTCGGCAACGTGCAAAGCGGCGCCTATCGCGAATGGGTGAGTCGCAACTACGCTGCGCGCGACGCGGCCGCCTGAGGCGCGCGCCTTACACTTTTGAACGGATTTTCTGTGATGAGCGCTGTTACTTCGTCCCGCCCGCGCAAGGGCATCATCCTCGCCGGCGGTTCCGGCACACGGCTGCATCCCGCCACCTTGGCGGTGTCCAAACAACTGATCCCGGTCTATGACAAGCCGATGATCTACTATCCGCTGACCACGCTGATGCTGGCCGGCATCCGCGACATTCTGGTCATCTCCACCCCGCAGGATACGCCGCGCTTCGAGCAGTTGCTGGGCGACGGCAGCCAGTGGGGGCTCAACCTGCAGTATGCCGTTCAGCCGAGTCCGGACGGGCTCGCTCAGGCCTTCATCATCGGCGCGGATTTTGTCGCTGGCGGGCCGAGCGCGCTGGTGCTGGGCGATAACCTGTTCTACGGCCACGATCTCGCCAAGGGGCTGCTGGCGGCCGATGCGTCGGGCGCAGGGGCGAGCGTGTTCGCCTATCCGGTGACCGACCCGGAGCGCTACGGGGTGGTCGAATTCGACGCCGAAGGGCGTGCGGTGAGCCTGGAGGAAAAGCCCGCCAAACCCAAGAGCCGCTACGCCGTCACCGGCCTGTATTTCTACGACGAGCGGGTGGTCGAGGTGGCGCGCGCGCTCAAGCCCAGTCCGCGCGGCGAGCTCGAAATCACCGACGTGAACCGCCAGTACCTCGACTGGGGCGCGCTCGACGTGCAGGTGATGGGGCGCGGCCACGCGTGGCTCGACACCGGCACCCACGAGAGCCTGATCGAAGCCAGCCTGTTCATCCAGACCATCGAGAAGCGTCAGGGGCTGAAGGTCGGCTGCCCGGAGGAAATCGCCTGGCGCAAGGGCTGGATCAGCGGCGAACAACTGGCCGCGCTGGCCGCGCCGCTGGCCAAGAACAACTACGGGCGTTATCTGCAGCGGCTGCTCGAAGACTGGGTGTTCTGATGAAAGTGACGCCGACCGCGATCCCCGATGTGCTGATCCTCGAACCCGAGGTGTTTGGCGATGCGCGCGGTTTCTTCATGGAGAGCTTCAACGCGCGCAAGTTTGCCGAGGCGACCGGCATCGACGCCCCGTTCGTGCAGGACAACCACTCGCGCAGCGCGCGCGGGGTGCTGCGCGGGCTGCACTACCAGATTCGTCAGCCACAGGGCAAGCTGGTGCGCGTGGTGCGTGGCGCGGTGTTCGACGTGGCGGTGGACCTGCGCCGCGCCTCGCCCACCTTCGGGGCGTGGTCCGGCGTTGTGCTGAGCGAGGCAAACAACCGCCAGCTGTGGGTGCCGCCGGGCTTCGGGCACGGCTTTCTGGTGACCTCAGAGCGCGCGGATTTTCTTTACAAAACAACCGATTACTACGCCCCCGAGCACGAGCGCAGCGTGATGTGGAACGACCCGGCGATCGGCATCGACTGGCCGCTCGATGGCGCGCCGCTGCTCTCCGCCAAGGACAAGGCGGGGGTGCTGCTGGCCGACGCCGAGGTGTTTGAATGAAGGTGCTGCTCACCGGCGCGACCGGCCAAGCCGGCTGGGAGCTGGCGCGCAGTCTGATGCCGCTGGGGGAGGTAACGGCACTCGACCGTGTGGCCTGTGATCTGGCGCAGCCGGCGCAGCTCGACGGGGTGGTGGACGCCATCGCGCCGGACGTGATCGTCAATGCCGCGGCCTACACCGCCGTGGACAAGGCCGAGAGCGAGCCCGCGCTGGCGCGGACTATCAACGCCGAGTCGGTCGGCCGGCTCGCCGCCGCCGCCCGGCGTCACGGTGCGCTGCTGGTGCATTACTCCACCGACTACGTGTTCGATGGCCGCAAGAGCACGCCTTATCTCGAAGACGATGCCACCGCGCCGCTCAACGTGTATGGCGAAAGCAAGCTGGCGGGGGAGCGGGCCATCGTCGCCGAGGGCTGCGACCACCTGATCCTGCGCACTACCTGGGTGTACGCCGCGCGCGGGCACAACTTCGTCGCCACCATGCTGCGGCTGTTCGCCGAACGGGAGCGCCTCACCGTGGTGGCCGACCAGATCGGCGCGCCGACCTGGGCGCGCAACATCGCCGACACCACCGCCTTGCTGGTGCCGTGGGCGCAGGGCAGGCGCGCGGCGGGCGAGCCGTTCGGGCGCTGCTTCCATCTGACGGCGGCGGGGGAAACATCGTGGCACGGTTTCGCCCGCGAGATTCTGCGGCAGGCCAAGTTGCATTGGCCGGCGCATGGCTGGGTGGTTGAGCGGATCGACCCGATCCCGAGTTCGGCTTACCCGACGCCGGCGGTACGGCCGGCCAACTCGCGGCTCGACGGTGGGCGGCTGGCACGAGAGACCGGCCTCGTCCTGCCCGCCTGGCAGGACGCGCTCGCGCGCTGTCTGGCCGAGCGGCGCGCGCCATGAGCGGCTTTGAAAACTATCAGCGTGAAGCCGCCGATATCGAGCGCGCGCTGCTGATCCAGATGACCGCGCTGGGGATCGAGTGGACCGACGAGGCCGCCGTTGCCGCGCTGGCACGCGAGGCGCTGGGCAGTTCGCCCAGTCAGGTTCAAGCCTTGCTGCGCGACCCCGACCGACGCCTCCGGGCCAAGGGCGAGATGTTCGCCCTGTCGGTGCTGATGCTGCGGCTGATGGCGGAGAGCGCTACGGTGGGCGTACATACCCATGGTGGGCCGGCATGGAAAGCCTTTGGGAGTGCGCTCTTGCGGGCCGGTGGTGGAGACGGCGCGCAATAGGAATTGCGCAAAACTACCCGTTAAAAATAAAACCGACTTGCATATGACGTCCGGTTGGCATAGGGTGTGGGCTCTGATCAAGGAGCCCGAAATGAATAAATTCTGGATGGCGCTTGCCATGCTGCCGATGGCGACGCATGCCGTGGCCAGCGCACCCGCCGTCGGCGATCTCGCGTTTGTGTCGATCAATGCCGACGAAGACGGTTTTGCGCTGGTGTCGTTTGTCGATCTAGCCGCCGGCAGCCAGCTGTTCATGACCGACCAGGCGTGGGATGGCGGACAGGTGGGCAGCGGCGGTGCGTTCACCGGCGCGGGCGGGGTGCTTGAGTGGACCGTCGACAGCGCATTCGCGGCCGGCAGCGTGGTGCGCTTCTCGGCGGTGCAGTCAGCGAGCACCATCGGCAGTACCCATGGCAGCGTGCTGCGCACGTCGGGCAACATGTCGCTGGCCCTGACCGAAGAGCGTCTCTACCTTTTTGCGATGGATGGCAGCGGCGTCGTGCCATTGGCGGCGATTGGCAACGTCAGCGATTTTTCGGCTGAACTGACGGGCAGCAGCCTTGATGGCGCATCCCTGACGCTGAGCGGGCGGGTGGATTTTGCCGAGTACGCTGGCCCGCGCAGCGGCGAGAGCGCGCTGACCGATTACCGCAGCAAGGTGCTGGACCCGACCCAATGGACGATCCGCACGTCGACCGACGAGGCGGCCACCGTGCCGAAAATGACGTCGTTTTCGGTTGTCTCGGCGGTGCCGGAGAGCAACGCCTATCTGATGATGCTTGCCGGTCTGGGGATGATTTCGGTGGTTGCGCACCGTCGGCGCTGACATGCCATGCTGAAAACCAACGCGGGGCGCGGCTGAAAAGGCGCGCCCCGCGGTGTGTTCAGGGCAGCCGGCTTTCGGCGGCGTAGAGATCTTCGACGCGTTCGCGGGCGCGGATCAGGTGGCACTGGGTGCCATCGATCATTACCTCGGCCGCGCGTGGGCGGGTGTTGTAGTTCGACGCCATGGTCATGCCGTAGGCGCCGGCCGAGAGGATCGCCAGCAGATCGCCCGCGTGCACCGCGAGGCTGCGTCCACGGGCGAGGAAGTCTCCGCTTTCGCAGATCGGGCCGACCACGTCGTAGGTCTGTGCCGGTTCGTTGCGCGGGGTGACCGGCGTCACGGCGTGATAGGCGTCGTAGAGCGCCGGCCGGGCGAGATCGTTCATGGCCGCATCCACGATCGCGAAGTGTTTTTCTTCCCCCGGCTTGAGGTACTCGATGCGGGTCAGCAGCAGGCCGGCGTTGCCGATCAGCGAACGGCCGGGTTCGAGCAGGATCTCCTCCTCGCGGCCCGCCAGCACCGCCAGCACCGGGGCGAGGTAATCGTCGGCGCTGGGCGGCGCTTCGTCGTTGTAGCGGATGCCCATGCCGCCGCCGATGTCGATGTGCTGGAGGCGGATACCGTCGCGGGTGAGTTGCTCCACCAGCGTCAGCACCCGAGCGGCGGCTTCGCCGGCAGGGGCGGGGTCAAGCAGTTGCGAGCCGATGTGCGAGGCGATGCCGCACACTTCAATGCCCGGCAGCGATGCGGCGCGGCGATAGAGGTTGCGCGCGGCGTCGAAGGCCACGCCGAACTTGTTGCTTTTGAGGCCGGTGGAGATGTAGGGGTGGGTCTTGGGGTCGACGTCGGGATTGACCCGGAAGGCGATGCGCGCGGTGCGGCCGCTGTGCCGCGCCACCTGGGCAAGGCGTTCGAGTTCCTCGGCCGATTCGACGTTGAAGCAGCGGATGTCGCTGGCAAGCGCGAGCTGCATCTCGGCGGCGGTTTTGCCGACCCCGGAAAAGACCACCTTGCGCGGGTCGCCGCCAGCGGCGATGACACGCTGCAGCTCGCCGCCGGAGACGATGTCGAAACCCGCCCCGAGGCGCGCGAAGGCGTCCAGAATGCCAAGGTTGGAGTTGGCCTTGACGGCGTAGCACAGCGTGGCGCGGCGTCCGTTCAGGGCGTGCTCGTAGCCGCGGTAGGCGTCGGTCAGCGCGGCGCGGGAGTAGACATAGGTGGGCGTACCGAACTGTTCGGCAATGGCCTTCAGTTCGACCGATTCGAGGCGCAGCGTGGTGCTGCCGCCAAGGTGAGGCATGGGGTGCGGACTCATTGGCCGGCTCCGGATTTGCTACCATCCGCGGCGCTGGGGGTGGGGCGTTCGGGAATGAACAGGTCGCCCTTGATGCCGCAGGCGGTGAGCGCGACGGCCAGCAGCGGGATCAGTACGGCGTGTGGCAAGGTCATGGTTGTTGGCGAAAATGGAAAATCGTAGCAGAAACGGGAGTGCTCAATGGATGAGTCTGAATTCGTGAATCTGGCCGACCAGGCCCTGGCGGACATCGAGAATGCGCTCGAAGCATGCGCGGCGGACATCGACATCGAGCTTCAGCCGGGCG
>JAGRFO010000240.1 GCA_020446005.1 Rhodocyclaceae bacterium
GTGCGTCAGGCGCACGCCGTAGAGCAATTCGATGACGCCGAACAAGCCGTCGAGCACGCGCGGTTCGGGAAAGTACTGGCGCACTTCGTTTTCCGAGAAGGCGTAGCGCGCCTGGCGCAGCTTTTCGCTGGCGTAGGCCACGTCCCACGGCTGCAGCTCGGGCAGGCCGAGTTCGTCGGCGGCGAAGGCGCGCAGCTCGGCCAGATCGCGCTCGGCGTAGGGGCGTGCTTTGGTGGCCAGATCGCGCAGGAAGGCCATCACCTGCGCCGGCGATTCGGCCATCTTGGGCACCAGCGAGACCTCGGCGAAGCTGGCGTAGCCGAGCCGTTGCGCTTCTTCGTGACGTAGCGCGAGGATGCGCCCCATCAGCGGGCCGTTGTCGAGTTCCGCGGGGCCGTGCTCGGAGGCGCGGGTGGCGTTGGCGCGGTACAGCGCTTCGCGCAGGCGGGCGCTGTCGGCGTATTGCAGCACCGGTAGGTAGCTGGGCATGTGGAGGGTGAACTTCCAGCCCGGCTTGCCGTCTTTTTCGGCCGCGACGCGGGCGGCGGCGATCACGTCATCGGGCAGACCGGCGAGTTCGGCCGCGTCGCTCACCCATTCGGCGAAGGCGTTGGTAGCGTCGAGCAGGTGCTCGGAGAAGCCGGCGGCGAGGCTGGAGAGTTCTTCCTGAATCGCCTTGAAGCGTGGTTTGTCGGCGTCCGGCAGCTCGGCGCCGGAGAGGCGGAAGTCGCGCAACTCGTGGTCGACGATGCGCTGGCGTACCGCCGACAGGGTGGCGTATTCGGGGCCGTCGTGCAGTTGGCGGTATTTGTCGAACAGCGCGAGGTTCTGCCCGAAGTCGGCCCAGAAGCTGCTGATCTCGGGCAGCAGGGCGTTGTAGGCGGCGCGCCAGTCGGGGGTGTCCATCACGCTGTGCATGTGGCCGACCACGCCCCAGGCGCGGCCGAGGTGTTCGGTCGATTCGGTCATCGGGATGACGAAATCGTTCCAGGTGGCGGGGGTGGCGGTGCTGGCAAGTGCGTCGAGCGTCTGGCGCGCGGCGTCGAGCAAGGGGCGGATCGCCGGTTCGACGTGCTGCGGGGTGATCAGGTCAAAGCGCGGCAGGCCGGAAAAATCCAGCAGGGGATTGGGGGTGGCGTCGGACATGCGGATTCCTGTGACGGGGTATCCCGCCATTTTAGGGAAATCGGTGAAAAGGCGGCGAGGCGCGAGGTGGGTCAGTTCACCATGTCGCGGTAGGCATGCCAGGTGGCATGACCGAGCACCGGCAGCAAAATCACCAGTCCGACCATCAGGGTGGCGAAGCTGGCGCCGATGAGCAGCACGATCAGCCCCGCCCACACCAGCATCGGCAGCGGGTTGGTGGCCACTGCGCGGGCGCTGGTGGCCATGGCGGTGAACATGTCGGTCTCGCGCCCGAGCATCATCGGAACGGCGATGACGGTGGCGCTGAAGACGATGGTGGCGATCAGGCCGCCGACCACGATGTAGGCCAGCACCAAGGTGGTGTACTCGCCGGAGAACAGGATCGACTGAACGAAGTTGGAGAGGTCGGGCACGTTGTCGGCGTAGAACAGGGCGAAGACCACCGCCGAGACGCGCTCCCACATCACCAGCATCAGCGCCAGCAGGATGCCGAAGTGGAACAGGATGTCGGCCCGTCGCTTGAGGCCGGCGAGCGATTCGGCCAGGGTGGTGTCCTGATCGTTCTCGTGGCGGCGCGAGATTTCGTACAGCCCCGCCGCGGAGAGCGGGCCGATCAGCAAGAAGCCCGACACGGCGGTCGAGAACAGATACGGCCGGGGCGCGGCAAAGGCCAGCAGGGCAAAGCCGGCGAGGGCGAAGAACACGCCGTAGGGCAGGCTGGCGGCGAGGTTGTCGCGCATGTCGCCCCAGCCGCGCGAGAGCCAGTACAGCGGTCGCTGCACGGTGACCTTGCGGATGCGCGGGAGGTCGAAATGCTTGGACAGGAAACTGGTGGATTCGTCCATGGGCGTGCTCCTTGATCGACGCGACCGTGTCTGCAATGTAGCGCCGGAGGGCGGGGCTTGGAAAGTGCCGCCGCCCCGGCGCGACTCAGGGCAGCTGCCGGCCGGTCAGGCGGGTATAGGCTTCCACGTACTTGGCGCTGGTGCGGGCGATCACGTCGGCCGGCAGGCGCGGACCCGGAGCGCGCTTGTCCCAGTCCAGCGTCTCCAGGTGGTCGCGCACGTATTGCTTGTCAAAGGACGGCGGGCTGATGCCCTCGCGGTAGGCGTCGGCCGGCCAGAAGCGGGAGGAGTCCGGCGTCAGCGCCTCGTCGATCAGGTGCAGCGTGCCGGCCGCGTCGACCCCGAACTCGAACTTGGTGTCGGCGATGATGATGCCGCGCCCGGTGGCGTACTGCGCCGCCGTCTCATACAGGGCGATCGCCGCCAGTCGGGCCTCGTCGGCCAGTTGCGCGCCGTTCTTGCCGGTGCCGGCGAGCAGGCCGGTGAGCGCTGCCGCGCTGCGGGTCTGCGCCTGGGCGAAGGAAATATTCTCGTCGTGGTCGCCCACCTCGGCCTTCGACGCCGGGGTGAAAATCGGGGCGGGCAGTTTGGCCGCCTGCGGGAGCCCCGGCGGCAGCGCAATCCCACAGATCGCGCCGCTGGTCTGGTAGTCCTTCCAGCCCGAGCCAATCACATAACCACGCACCACCGCCTCGATCGGCAACGGCGTGAGGCGCTTGACCACCAGCGCGCGGCCCGCCACCTGATCGCGCTCACCGGCCGCCACCACGTCTTGCGGCGCGATGCCGGTGAGCTGGTTGGGCACCACATGCCCGAGCTTGTCGAACCAGAAACTCGCCATCGCGGTCAGCACCTGCCCCTTGCGCGGAATCGGGTCCGGCAGGATCACGTCGAAGGCGGAGAGGCGGTCGGTCGTGATGATGAGCAGCTTGTCGCTGTCGATGGCGTAGATGTCACGCACCTTGCCGCGGGCAATCAGCGGCAGGGAGCGGATGGCGGACGCGAACAGGGGTGCGGTCATGATGCGGGCTTTGCGGAAAATCGAAGCTGGATTATAGCGGCGCGCCGATGGCGCGTCCCCGGTAATCGTTTGTAAGCCCGCCGCGTGTGGCGATGCCGGCCAAGTCCGCGCGTGCGCTCCATGCGGCCATGGGGGGTGAGGGCGCAGCGAGATCAATGGATACAACTGCGGTCAACGTCGGCGTTCATGGCGCGTCTACCCTCTTGAGGCAAACGCCTTGCTGACGAGGAACGCAATCATGAACAAGACAAGTCAACTTCTGCTGGCCGCCGCGCTCGCGCTGGCGGCGACTGGGTGTTCCACTTGGGACAAACTCTCGACCCGCGAAAAAGGCGCCACCATCGGCGCCAGCGCCGGCGCGGTGGCGGGCGCGGTGATCAGCAACGGCGGCGTGCTCGGCACGGTCGGCGGGGCGGCGATTGGCGGGTTGATCGGCCACGAAGTGGCGAAGTAGCGCTGCCGTGCCGGGTGGCCAGATGACTTATCTCGTGTAGGGCTGGAGCCGCTCGGCAGCGGCTTCGGCGGCAATGCGATGCCCTTCGAGATTCCAGTGGGCGTCGTAGGGGCCAATTTCGATTTTGAGGCCGGTGGCAGCTTCCCAGCGCTCGAATGGCTGGGACAGGTCGATAACCGGAATACCTTTGTCGGCGGCCATTGTCTGGAGCAAGTCCATATGGGCGTTGTTCCAGATGGCGGTCTGGCTGCGGTTGTGACGCGCGCCGTCGATCAGGATCACGCTCTGTGCGGCGAGTGCGTCGATGCCGTGCACGAAGCGCTCGACAATGGTCGCAGCCAAGTCGGGCGACACGGGATCCGCTGCCTGCTCGTTGGCGGGGCGTGTCTCGTGCGGCGGGGCGAAATAGAGACGGACCGTCCGGAGGGCGTCGGCAGGGTTGATCTTCAGTTGCGAGAACAGGTACTGGGCCAGGGCGGACTGGCGTGCCAGTTGTTTGAGGAGGCCCGGCGGCGTGTCCGGAGACAGTTGCATCTGGCCGGATTGCGCGTCGAAGCAGGCGCCATGATGGTTCCCGGAGCCGCACAGTACCTGACGAACGTCGCCACGTTCAATGACGAACACAAAGCGGCGCAGTGCGAAATGCGCTTGCGCGAATTGGGCGCGGGCCAGGTAGTCGAACAGACTTGAGCCGGGGCCACCCATTGAGTACACCGGGGTGTCATCGAGCAGGCGCTCCAGGGCCGGGCCGATGCGCTGCCCTTCGGGCAGCATGTTGGCCTCGACAAAGCTGTCGCCGATGACCGCCAGTGCAGTCGGGTCGCGGACAAAGTCGCGGTTGTCGACGAATCCGTAATTGTTGCTGGTGTGGTGTTGCGCGTTTTTGAGATCCCAGCCGGTCGCGATAGTGAAGCGGTGGTGCCTGGGGTAGGTGAGGATGCGCGGGTCGATGTGGTATCCGCTGGCCGTGGCCGTGGAGACCGGCAGCATCTGAAAGACTAGTTCCGCGGCTACGAGTACGGACAGACATCCAAGCAGAAACAGGGCAAGACGTTTCATGCGTCGCTTCAGAAATTAAAGTAGATGAACGCGCTGGCCGCCGAGCGCGTGGCATTGGCGACGACCAGGAAAATCATCGCAGTACAAGCCAGCCCGGCCAGAAAGGTGCAAAAGCTGCCGCTTGTGCGCGTGCGCGCCAGCAGCGTTTCCCCGATGCGGTTGCTGTTGGGCGACAAAAAGGCCATGGCGGCGAGGACGAAGCACCAGAGTATCCCGCGCGCGGGGTCAAGCCCCTGGTTCCAGAGCAAGGGATGCGCATCGGTCGCCGGCGCCATGGATTCGCTCAGGTGCGCCATGGCCTGCAAGATGCTCTGTGCCGCGGAGAAGCTCTCGGCGCGGAAGAACACCCACGCGACGAGGGTGGCGAGAAAGGTGCAGAGCCAGCACAGCAGTCGGTAGGCGCGATAGCCCTCGGCCGTGGGGCAACTGCGCGCAATAGTGGCGCGAAAGGCGTGGTTGATCGCCAGGTACATGCCATGCAATCCGCCCCAGACGACGAATGTCCACGCTGCACCGTGCCACAAGCCGCCCAGCAACATGGTGACGAACAGGTTGGCGTAACGACGATGCGCCCCGTGTTTGTTGCCGCCCAGCGGGATGTAAAGATAGTCACGCAAGAATGCGGACAGGGTCATGTGCCAGCGCCGCCAGAAATCCGAGATCGACAGCGCACGGTAGGGCGAATCGAAGTTGTACGGCAGCTTGATGTTGAGCATCCACGAGAGGCCAACGGCCATGTCGGAATAGCCGGAAAAATCGAAATAGAGCTGGAATGTATACGCCAGCGCACCGATCCAGGCCTCGAATGTGTCTGGTGTCAGGCCTGTCTCGGCGCCGTTGAAGACGGCATCGGCATACGGCGAGATGCCGTCGGCGAGCACGATTTTCTTGAACAGGCCGATCGTAAAAATCGCCAGGCCGCCAACGAAATTCCCCGCATTGAAGTGGTAATTCGAGGCGTCGCGAAACTGCGGCATCATCTGTGCATGGTGCAGGACGGGGCCGGCGACCAGGTGAGGGAAATAAGTGACGAAAAGGCCGTAGTGCGCGAAGGCGTATTCGCGGACGCCTTTTTGGTAGGCGTCGGCGAGAAATGCAATTTGCGTGAAGGTGAAAAATGAAATGCCGATCGGGAGGATGATTTCGCCGAATCCCCAATGCATTCCGGTGAGGGCGTTCACATTCTCGACCAGAAAGCCGGCGTACTTGAAATAGGCGAGCACCAGCAGGTTGACCGAGACGCCGACAATCAGCCACCGCTTTGCGTTGAGGGTGCGCTGCCCGGCGATGGCGATACGCATGCCGACCCAGTAGTTCCAGACAATCGAGCCCAGAAGCAAGAGCACATACGCCGGCATCCAGTAGCCATAGAAAAAAACCGAGGCGGCAAATAGCCAGCTTGCCGCTACGCTACGCCATCCCGCAGGCAGCAGGAAAAAGCCGGCAATGACGATCGGAAGGTACAGGAAAACAAAGGTTGAACTGGTGAATAGCATGTGCGGTGAGCTGGGAATCCCGGAGCGCCGGCAGGAGGAAAAGCAATGCGCCATTTAGCCGACGGGCGGCCTGTTTGTCAGTGATCGGTGTCACGCTCGGGGGCGCGGGCGCCGCCAACAGCCCCGGATTCAATGCGTATCGGGTGATTCCGTGGTCAGCGCCTTGCGCATGCGATGCATGCTGAAGGCGACGGTGGCGGCGATGAGGGGAATCGAGATCGCGGTCAGCGCGTCGGGGGTGACGGGCGCGAGGTAGCTCTTGGCGCCTTTGGCGAGGTAGTTCACCAGCTGCGAGGCGTAGTAGGTGATGGCGACTACCGACAGGCCCTCGACCGTCTCCTGCAGGCGCAGTTGGAGTTTGGCGCGGCGGTTCATCTGGCCGAGCAGTTCCTGGTTTTGCTGTTGCAGCGCGATGTCGACGCGGGTGCGCAGGAGCTGGCTGTTGCGGGCGATGCGGGCGGAGAGTTCTTCCTGCCGGCGGGCGGTGGCGGCGCAGGTGTTGATGGCCGGGGCGAGGCGGCGCTGGACGAAATCGGTGATGTTGGGGAAGCCTTCATAGCGCAGCTCGCGCAGGTCAGCGGTGCGTTGCTGGACCAGCCGGTAGTAGGCTGCCGCGGCGCCGAAGCGGTAGGTGGTGCGGGCGACGGATTGCTCCACTTCGGCGGCCAGCCGGGTGAGGCGGGCGAGGATGTCGCGCTCGTCGCCGGGGGTGTCGGCGCGGCCCATGGCCTCCATCAGGTTGGCCAGTTCGGACTCGGCTTGGCCGAGCAGGCGGCCGACCGATTTGGCGACGGGGAAGGCGAGCAGCGCCATCGTGCGGTAGGTTTCCACTTCGAGCAGGCGCTGGATGTTGCGGCCGGCCTGACGGCGCTTGAGCCGCTCGTCGATGACCGTGAAGCGCGAGAAGCCGTCGTGAATCTGGAAGTCGGTGAATATCCAGCCGGCGCCTTCGGCAAAGCGCGAGATGACGGCGAGCTTGTCCGGGTCGGTGAGCTGTTCGAGGCGGTCGGCGGCGGGGTGGGTGTGGGCGCTGAGGACGGCGACGTGCGAGGCCACCATCAGCTTGCCGGGGATGTCCTTGCGCCAGGCGGCGGGCACCGAGAGCAGCGCGGTGGAGGCTTCCGGTTCATCGTCGCCGACGTCGCGCAGGAAGGTGTAGCTCGAAAATTCGGTGTGTCGTTCCCACTTGAGGCGGAAGTCGCCGGCGTCGAGCAGGAGGTGGCCGTTGCGTGTTTCGGGCAGGGCGATGTCGAGCTGGCGCGCCAGTTGTTGCAGATGGCGATGCTCTTTGTCGCCGCCGCCTTCGTCGTGCACGAAGGCGAGGTAGCTGATCCGGGTCGGGCCGCGCAGCGGGATCGACGGGCGGGCGTGGACTTCGTCGTTGAGCGCCTGGCGCAGCGGATGTTCGTCAAACAGGGTCATGGCGTTGTGCGTCGAATGAGCGAAAGCCCAATGTAGCAGCCGCGGATGTGGTCGGATAGTTGGTGACGACCGCAGTCAGCCCGCCCGATGGATGAGCTGGCGCAGGAAGCTGGCCCGGGCGGTGGTGACGAAGTGTGCGAAGTCCCAGTCGCCGTCGGCGAGCCGGGCGACCTGCCCGGGGTGGATGACATAGGCCCAGGCGGTGCGGGGGGCGTCGTCCGGGGTGACGACGGTCACGCGCTGGCGCTGGTAGAGCGCGCCTTCGAAGGCATCCAGCCGGGACAGCGCGGCCGCGCTGAGGCCGCGGTAGAGCTGGCCGGCAACGCCCGCCGCTGGCGCGGGGGCGATGGCGGGGTAGCTTTCGCCGCGCACCGGATGGCGCGCAAAGCCGGCCAGCGTGGCCGGCGTGCCGGCGAGGCGCTGGCCGCTGACCGCGTGGAAGATGTCGGCGCACATCAGCGTGCCGTAAGCGAACAGGGCGTGGGTCACGGGCAGAAAAAAGGCGACGCCGGAGCGCCGCCGATGCCGGTCGGGGTGGCGACGCTCAGCGCACCACCTGGCGCAGTTCGCCGGCCTTGTAGCGGGCGGCGATCTTGTCGAGCGCGACGGGTTTGATCTTGCTGGCCTGGCCGGCGCATCCAAAGGCTTCGTAGCGCGCCTTGCACACCAGCTTGGC
>JAGRFO010000241.1:0-2298 GCA_020446005.1 Rhodocyclaceae bacterium
CCGAGATCGCCGACCGGGTGCTGCGCGCCGGCGGGCCGGCGCTGCTGTTCGAGCAGCCGGTGACGCGTGGCGTGCCTCAGACCATGCCGGTGCTGGCCAACCTGTTTGGGACGCCCGATCGGGTGGCGATGGGGATGGGCGAGGATGGCGACTGGCAGGCGCAACTGCGCGAGGTCGGCCGGCTGCTGGCCTTCCTCAAGGAACCCGAGCCGCCCAGGGGGCTGAAGGACGCGTGGGAGAAGCTGCCGGCCTATCGTCAGGTGCTCAACATGGCGCCCAGGGTGGTGCGCTCGGCGCCGTGTCAGGACACCGTGTGGGAAGGCGCCGAGGTCGATCTGGCGCGCCTGCCGATCCAGCACTGCTGGCCGGGCGATGTGGCGCCGCTGATCACTTGGGGGCTGGTGGTGACGTGCGGGCCGAAGCAGAAGCGCCAGAATCTGGGCATCTACCGCCAGCAAGTGCTCGGGCCCAACAAGGTCATCATGCGCTGGCTGGCGCATCGCGGCGGGGCGCTGGATTTTCGCGACCACCAGCAGGCGCATCCCGGACAGCCGTTTCCGGTGGCGGTGGTGCTGGGCTGCGATCCGGCGACCATCCTCGGCGCGGTCACGCCGGTGCCCGACAGCCTGTCTGAATACCAGTTCGCCGGCTTGCTGCGCGGCGGCAAGACCGAGCTGGTCGAGTGCATCGGCTCGGATCTGCAGGTACCGGCGCGCGCCGAGATCGTGCTCGAAGGCGTGATTCACCCCGGCGAGACGGCGCTCGAAGGCCCCTACGGCGACCACACCGGCTACTACAACGAGCAGGCCGAATTCCCGGTGTTCACCATCGAACGCATCACCCTGCGCCGTGACCCGATCTACCACAGCACCTACACCGGCAAGCCGCCCGACGAGCCGGCGATGCTCGGCGTTGCGCTCAACGAAGTGTTCGTGCCGCTGCTGCAAAAGCAGTTTCCGGAGATTGTCGATTTCTATCTGCCGCCGGAGGGCTGTTCCTACCGGATGGCTATCGTCAGCATCAAGAAGCAGTATCCCGGCCACGCCAAGCGGGTGATGTTCGGCATCTGGAGCTTTCTGCGCCAGTTCATGTACACCAAGTTCATCATCGTGGTGGACGACGACGTCGACATCCGCGACTGGAAGGAGGTGGTCTGGGCGATGACCACCCGCATCGACGCCACGCGCGACACCGTGCTGGTCGACAACACCCCGATCGACTACCTCGACTTCGCCAGCCCGGAGGCCGGTCTCGGCTCCAAGATGGGGCTCGACGCGACCAACAAGTGGCCGGGCGAAACGCACCGCGAATGGGGCCGGCCGATTGCCATGGACGCGGCGGTCAAGGCGCGGGTCGACGCGCTGTGGGACCAGCTGGGGTTGTAGCGCGATTGTTTGCAAATCGTGTCGACGGCTTGAAATCCGCGGAAAACCCCCGAACTATCGGGGTGCCGCCGTGCGGTGGCCCCTGACATCACCGGAGATCCGAATGGCCCTGTCCGACACTCACGCCGGCCTTGTCGTCGAAGCGCCCTCGCCAGGGATGATCACGCTTACCCATGTGATCTACGCGCTGCACGCCATCGCGGTCATCTCCGGCATCGCCACCTCGGCCACCATTGTCGGCAGCTTCGTCTCGGGCATGCCGTCGATCATCGCGGTGATCCTCAACTACGTGAAGCGCGGCGCGGTGCGCGGCACTTGGCTGGACAGCCATTTCCGCTGGCAGATTCGCACCTTCTGGTTCGCCGTTCTGTGGGTGGCGATGGCTTACCTGATGTTCATCACCATCATCGGCATTCCGCTGTTCTTCGCGACCATCGCCGGCGCCGGCTTGTGGGTGCTCTATCGCGTGGTGCGCGGCTGGATCAACCTCTCCAACCGCAGCATGATGCCGGTGCCCGCGGTCGACTGATCGCGCGGGCGCTCAGCGCCCCTCCCACACCCATTCGAGCAGGATGTCCTGCGCCTCGCGGCTGGCGCCGGCGTTGTCGTGGTTGACCATCATCACCACCGCGTGGCGTGCGCCCTTTTGGTCGATGACGTAGCCGCCCATCGCCCGCACCCCGTTGAGCGTGCCGGTCTTGATGTGGGCGGTGCCGCGCGCCGGGCTGTCGTTGAGGCGCTTGCGGGCGGTGCCGTCGATGCCGGCAACCGCCATCGAGCTCATGAATTCCGGCATGAACGGACGCTCCCAGGCCTGTTTGAGCAGCTCGCCCAAGGTGCGCGCGGTGCTGCGCGCGGTGCGCGACAGGCCGGAGCCGTTGTCCACCAGCAGACCCGTGGTGTCGATGCCGGC
>JAGRFO010000241.1:2361-2834 GCA_020446005.1 Rhodocyclaceae bacterium
GTGGCCAGCAGCTGACGGGCGATGACGTTGTTCGACCACTTGTTCATGTCGCGCACCACGTCGGCCAGCGGGCGTGAGGTGTGCACGAACAGGGCGGTGCTCTCCTGCGGGGCCGGGCCATGCCGGACGCGTCCGAGATGCTGACCGCCCAGCTCTTTCCACAGCCCCCCCACCACCTCCTCGGCGAAGCGCTGCGGGTCGACCGGCGAGACAAACCAGTCCTTGATGCCGCAGTCGTCGCGCCAGGCGCCGGACAAGCGCAGGCGATCGCCCTTGGGGGTGCGTTCGGCGGCGGCGTCGAGCGCCTTGTACCAGCGCTGGGCGCAGCGGCCGGGGGTGGTTTCGACTTCGTTCTCGATGGCGATGCGCGCCAGCGGCGGGTCGCTGAGGATGCGCGGCGGCCGTGGTGCGGGCGGCTCCGCGGCGGCTTGTGACGGCGCTGGCAGGGGCTCCGGTTCGGGCACGAAGCTCAG
>JAGRFO010000242.1 GCA_020446005.1 Rhodocyclaceae bacterium
CACAGGAACTGCGCCTGCGGATGGCCACTGTCGCGCAACCGGGCAAACTTGTCGGCCGGGTCGCGCAGCTTGAGGATCGCCGCCACCTCGGGCGCCACCGCGCCGGCGCTGGGGCGGTAGTCCTGCCGCGCCACGTCCAGCACCATGATCTGCTTGCCCTCCTTGCGGAAGATGCCGGCGCGGGTCTTCTGCCCCAGCGCGCCTTTGTCGATCAGCGCGCTGAGCCACGCCGGCGGCGTGAAGCTGGCGTGCCACGGATCGTCCGGCAAGGTGGCGTGCATGGTGCCGACCACATGCGCCAGGGTGTCGAGGCCGACCACGTCGGCGGTGCGGTAGGTGGCACTCTTCGGCCGCCCGATGGCCGGGCCGGTGAGCGCGTCGACCTCGTCGAAACCGAGCCCGAGGCGCGCGGTGTGATGCATCACCGCCAGAATCGAAAACACGCCGACGCGGTTGGCGACGAAGTTGGGGGTGTCCTTGGCGCGGACGATGCTCTTGCCGAGCCGCCGGGTGAGCCAGGTATCAAGATCGTCGAGCATCGCCGCGTCGGTGCTGGCGGTGGCGATCAGCTCGACCAGCGGCATGTAGCGCGGCGGGTTGAAAAAGTGGATGCCGCAAAAGCGCGCCCGCCGGTCCGCCGGCATGCCCTCGGCCAGCGCGTTGATCGACAGCCCGGAGGTGTTGGAAGCGAAGATCGCGTCGGCGCGCAAGTAGGGCGCGACCTTGGCGTAGAGGTCGAGCTTCCACTCCATTTTTTCGGCGATCGCCTCGATGATCAGATCACAGTCGCGCAGCTTCTCCAGATCGGTGCCGTAGTTCGCGGCCTCGATGGCGTGCGCGCGATCCTTGCCGGCAAGCGGCGCGGGCTCCAGCTTGCCGAGCCCGGCGATGGCTTTGTCGGCGATGCCGTTGGGCGCGCCCTCCTTGGCCGCCAGATCGAAGAGCACGACCGGCACGTCGGCATTGGCGCAGTGCGCCGCGATCTGCGCGCCCATGACCCCGGCGCCCAGCACCGCGACCTTGCGGATGATGAGAGTGTTCACTTGAATCTCCTGTCCAGAGGCGATGGCCGTCGATGCGCCATTCGCCGGGCGCCGTCTCGTCCGACCCCATGCGGCGCCTTGCACACCGCGCGTGATGCGCCGCCCGGCACGGCACACGCCGTCCCGGGCGCAGCCGGCTTAAAACGCCATCGAATATTGCGCGCCGAGAATCCACACGCGGGCGTCGTACGTCCCGGTGACGGTCCCGCGCCCGCTGGCGGCCTGATTGTTGTTGATGGTCGTCTCGGGCACGTGCAGGTAGGCCACCCCCATATCGACGGTGGAAGCCGGTGAGACCTGCCACTGCGCACCGGCCGTCAGCCAGGTGCGGTTGCTGTCCGGCAGCGAGACCAGCCTGGTGCCCGGCCCTGTCACCGGGGTCTGGTCGTAGGCCACGCCGAACTTGAGTTTCCAGGCGTCATCCAGCTTGTAGTTGGCCCCCAGCGCGATGCGCCAGGTGTCGCGGAAGTCGGCGTCGAGGGTCTGTACCGTCTGGTTGATGAGCGTCCCGGAAGTCCGCACGATATGGATCTTCTGGATGCTGCTCCAGCCGGTCCATGACACATCGCCGAGCATCTCCCAACGGTCGTTGAGTTGCTGCGCGACACTGAAGATCACGGTGTCGGGCAATTCCACGTCGGCCTTGGCCGCGCCGGTGGTCAGCGCCGCATTGAAACCAGCAAGCGTGCCATCCACCCGAATATCGCCGGTCAAGGTGTGCTTCATTTTAGAGCGGTACGAGATGCCCAGCGTGGTCCGCTCGGAGAGCGTAAACAGCGCACCGATGTTCCAGCCCATGCTGTCGTCGCTCGCATCGAGGGTCACGTTGGTGCCGGTCGTTGCTGCGTTCGACACTGCCGCGACACGCGTGTATTCGGCCTCCATCCGCTGCCAGTTCAGGCCGAAGCCGAGCGACACTTTCTCGTTCACGCGGTAGGCGATCGAGGGGTTGATGTTGATCGTCTTGATGTCGAACTTGACCGCCTGCGCCGCGCCCAGCCAGGGCTTGTCGTACTCGGTCACCAGCCCGAAGGGCACGCTGATGCCGACCCCGACGTACAGATCCTTGTCCAGCGCCCACGACAGATAGGCGTTGGGGACGAAGGCCCACGCGCCGGCGTCGTTGCCCGTTCCGGTGCCGGCCAGCGCGCCCACGCTGGAGCCCTGATCGGTGAATTTGTAGGTCGGGCGGATGGCGTTGATGCCGGCCGACACCTCGCGCGCCTGCAACTGCGTCATCCCCGCCGGGTTGAAGAAGATGGTGCTGGCGTTGTCGGCCACCGCCGCCGAGCCGGCGTAGGCGTTGCCCAGCCCGCTGGCGTTCTGCTCCAGCAACTGGAAGCCCGAGGCCGCGGCCTGTCCGCTGGCCAGCGTCACAAGCGCGAACGGCAGCGCCCGCGCAATCATTGTCTTTTTCATCGGTGTCTCCTCACTGCATGCCATGAATGCGGGTCTAAATGCCCGCGAACACATCCGCCCCGGCCACTAGCCGTCGGTTGGAATCTCTCTTTTCTGCCCGTCATTGCCGACCGCGACGTAGGTCAGCCGCGCCTCGGTCACCTTCACCACCACCGGGTCTTCCGGATGACGCTCGGCATAGACCTCGACATCGACGGTGATCGAGGTGCGCCCGATCTTCACGATGTCGACATAAAAACTCACCAGATCGCCCACCGATACCGGCTGCTTGAACAGGAAGGAATTGACCGACACAGTGGCCACCCGGCCGCGCGCCCGGGTGCGCGCCGGAATCGCCCCGGCAATGTCCACCTGCGCCATGATCCAGCCTCCGAACACGTCGCCGTGGGGGTTGAGGTCGGCCGGCATCGGCATCATGCGCAGCGTCGGCTCGCGATGCTCGGGCAAACGGGTGGGGTGTTCGGACATCAGGTTTCCTCAGTGTCTGGCACGGCGGTCGCCGAAGACGCCCGCCCGGCGGCGTAGGTCAGCGGCCCGCCGCGAAAGGGGGCAAAGCCGGTGCCGAAGATCACGCCGGCATCAGCCAGATCGCTGTCGGCCACCACCTGCGCGTCCACACAACGCCGGGCGGCCAGCAGCATCGGCTCAATGATACGCGCGGCCAATCCAGCGGGGACGGCCTCGGCGGCCTTCTTTTGTGCCTTTCCGTCACGCCACACATAAAAGCCCTGGCCGGACTTCTTGCCCAGCAGGCCGGCGTCTACCTTGGCGCCCAGCGTACGCGGCGCGGCGGCCTCGCCGCCGGTGAGCGCCGCGCCGGCCGCCATGGCGATGTCCAGCCCCACCGTATCGACCAGCTCGACCGGCCCCATCGGCATGCCGAATTCGACCAGCGCGGCATCGATGGTCTCCGGCGCGAGCCCCTCGTCCACGCAGCGTAGCGCTTCGAGCATGTAGGGCCCGAGCACCGCGTTGACGAGGAAGCCGGGGGCGCTGTTCACCGGCAGCGGCAGCTTGTCGATCTGGCGCACGAAGGCGGCGGCGCGCTGGACCTGCGCCGGGTCGGACTGCGCGCCGGTCACCACCTCGACCAGCGGCAGCATCGCCACCGGGTTGAAAAAGTGAATGCCGACCAGTCGCGACGGATCGGCCAGCGCGGTGGCGATGTCTTCGAGCCGCAGGCTGGAGGTGTTGGTGGCGAGCACGGCGTCGGGCCGGGCGCGCGCTTCGAGCGCGGCAAACAGCGCGCGCTTGGCGTCGAGATTTTCGAAGATGGCTTCGATGATCACGTCCGCCCGCGCCACGCCGTGGCCGGCCGGATCGGGGATCAGGCGGTCGAGCGCGAAGCGCTGGCGCGCCGCGTCGCCGCGCAGCTTGCGCTCAAACAGTTTGGCCGCGCGGGCGATGGCCGGCGCGATGCGTTCGACGGATTGATCCTGCAGGGTCACCGTCATGCCGCGCAGCGCGCACCACGCCGCGATGTCGCCACCCATCACCCCTGCACCGACCACGTGCACCCGCTGCGCGGCGAAGTCGCTGTCCTTGCCGAAGCCCTTGAGGCGCTCCTGCAGCCCGAACACGCGGATCAGGTTTTTCGCCGTCGGCGAACTCAGCAGCGTCTCCAGCGAGGCCGCCTCGCCGGCCGGCACGGCGAGCGCGTTGCCGTCGTATCGGGCCCAGATGTCGAGGATCGCGTAGGGCGCGGGGTAGTGCTCGCGCGGCGCCTTCTTGCGCACTTTTTCGCGCGCCTGCTCGGCCACGAAGGCGCGCAGGCGGGGATGCTGCAACACCCGCTGCAGGCGGCCGGGGCGGTGCGCCGGCGCGCCGGAAGCGACCATCACCCGCGCCGCGTTTTCCATCACCCGCGGTGGCACGGCGGCATCGACCAGCCCGAGGCGTTGTGCCCGCTTTGCGTTCACGCCCTTGCCGGTGAGCATCAGGTCCAGCGCCGCGGCGGGGCCAATCAGCGCCGGCAGGCGCAGCATGCCGCCCCAGCCGGGGACGATGCCGAGCATCACTTCGGGCAGCGCCAGCCGGGTGTCCGGCGCGTCGACCGCGATGCGGTAGCGGCACGCCAGCGCCAGCTCCAGCCCGCCGCCCATGCAGTGGCCGCGGATCAGCGCCAGCGTCGGGTAGCGCGCGGCGGCGAGGCGATTGAACACGTCCCAGCCACGCTGCACCAGCGCGCGCGCGGCCTCGGGCGTGTCGATGCGGGTGAATTCTTCGATGTCGGCCCCGGCGATGAAGCCGGCCGGTTTGGCCGAGGTGATGATCAGCCCGCGCGGCGGCTGCGCATCGAGCGCGGCCAGCACGGCGTCGAGGGCATCGAGCGCCGCGCTCGACAAGGTGTTGGTGCGGCTGTCGGGCACGTCGAAGGCCAGCCAGGCGAGGCCGTCGTCGTCCCGGTTGAGCCGCCAGGGCGAGGTCGCGTCGGCGTTCATGCCGCCTCCCGAAGCTTACGGCGGGCGCGGGCCTTGCCAACGCTCAGGGGGAAAAACACGTTGCCGCACCCCGCGCCCGACCGTAACCGGATAATCATCTTCATGATTCAGACCGCCTCGACCAGCATCGCGCCGCCCTGCCCGCCGCCGATGCAGATGCTGGCCATGCCGCGCGTTTTGCCTTCGCGGCGCAGCACATTGAGCAGATGCAGCACGATGCGCGCGCCGCTGGCGCCGACCGGATGGCCTTGCGCGATGGCGCCGCCGTCGATGTTCAGCCGCGCGTCGTCGAGCGCGCCCAGCGGTGCGTCGAGGCCGAGCGCGTCGCGGCAGTAGGCGGCGTCTTCCCACGCGCGCAGGCAGGCGATCACCTGCGCGGCGAAGGCTTCGTTGATCTCCCACGCGTCGAGGTCGTTCAGCCCCAGACCGTGACGCTGCAGGATCGGGGTGGCGGCGTGCACCGGGCCGAGCCCCATGTGCTCGGGCGCGAGGCCGGCCCACTGGCTGTCGACGATCTTGCCGATGGGTTCGAGGCCGTGTTGTTCGACCGCCGCTTCGGAGGCGAGGATCAGCCAGGCCGCGCCGTCGGTAATCTGCGAGCTGTTGCCGGCGGTGACGCGGCCGTATTTTTTGTCGAAGAAGGGGCGCAGTTTGGCCAGGTTGGCCGCGGTGGAGTCGGCACGCACGCCGTCGTCGAGGGCATGCACCGTGCCGTCGCGGTCGATCAGCGGCACGATCTCGTCGAAGTGGCCGGCCGCCTGCGCGGTCAGCACGCGCTGGTGGCTGCGCGCGGCGAAGTCGTCCATCTGTTCGCGGGAGATACCGAAGCGATAGGCCAGATTCTCGGCGGTCTGGCCCATCAACTGGCCGCAGATCGGGTCGGTCAGCCCTTTGACGATGCCGATCACTGGCGCCAGATGGCCGAGCCGGAAACGGCGCAGCGCGGCCACCCGCTGGCCCAGCGTTTTGGCGGCGTACCAGCCGGCGAGCCAGCGCACCATCGCGTCGGAGAACAGCAGCGGCGCGCGCGAGAGGGCGTCGGCGCCGCCGGCGAGCACCAGATCGGCGCGCCCGGACTGGATGTTGACCATCGCCGAATCGAGCGCCTGCATGCCGCTGGCGCAGTTGCGCATCACCGTCCAGCCGGGCACGGCGTGGCCGCAGCCCATGCGCAGCGCCACGACGCGGCCGATGTTGACCTCGTCCGGCGACGGGCTGGCGCAGCCGAGGATGACCTCGTCGAGCTGGTCGGGCGCAAAGCGCTGGCGCATCAGCAGCGCGCTGCCGCAGGCGGTGGCCAGATCGGACGCCGCAAACGGCCCGGGCGTGTTTCTCGATTTGAGAAACGGCGTGCGCGCGCCATCGACGATGTACACCGGGCGGGACATGCTCAGGCGGCCTCGCGGCGCTGTTGCTGGTCGGCGGCGCTCACATCGTCGAGCGCGGCGCGCAGGCCGAAGTCGTATTCGAAATCATCGACCCGGATCACCTTGTCGCGCAGCGCGCCCTTGCGCTGGATCTGCGCCAGTTCGGTGTCGGAGATCACGCCGGCTTCGTGCGCCTTCACGTACAGCGCATCGACCCCGCCGCCAACCAGCAGGCCGGGGTCGAAGTCGCCGGACTTGACCGCCTGCCGCACCCGCGTCTCGATGGGTTCGGCCTCAATGGTGGCGACCAGCGCCGCCTCGATCGCGGCGACCGGGTCTTCGAGGTCGTCGGGCACGTAGGAATCGGCCACCAGCCGGTCGCGCGTCGGCGAGGGCGTAATGAGCAGCCGTGCCACTTCGTGCCCGAGCGCGTCGGAGGGCACCACGTAGGGCCGGCCGAGCGGGAACACCACCAGATGGCGCAGCAGCGCGGCGAACCACGTGTTGGGGAAGTTGGCGATCGCGCCTTCGAAGGCGTTCTGGATCTTGAACATCGCGTCCCACACCGCCCAGTGCATCAGCGGCGCGTCGGCGGCCTGCTGCCCCTCGGCTTCGTAGCGGCGCAGGGTGGCCGACA
>JAGRFO010000243.1 GCA_020446005.1 Rhodocyclaceae bacterium
ACCGGCTCCTTGTATTTGCCGCTCAGTTCGAACAGCGCGCCAAAACCGCCAATGCTGCCGAGCACTTCGGGGCGCAGGGTGCGGCGGGCGAGCGGTTTGATGCGGTCGACGAGCGCGTCGCCGGCCACGATGTCCACGCCGGCGTCGCGATAGGTCAGGGAAGTCAAGAGCATACCTCGTGAGTCGATGGCGCCGGCAAGGCCGCGCGCTTGAGCCTGTCGCAGCTTGCGACTACAGTGTCGGGGCTCGCTTGCGGCATGCGCCGCAGGCCCCCAAATCGGACTGCGCATTTTACATCGAATGGCCCCACTTCGCGCCCGCCAACTGCAAACCGCCAGCTGGATCGGCGTCGGGCTCGCCCTCCTCGTTCTGCTGTGGCTGCTCTCGCCGATCCTCGCGCCGTTCGCCATCGCCGCGGTGCTGGCCTACATCTGCGATCCGGGCGTCAACTGGCTGGTCGCGCGCCGTCTGCCACGCGCCGCGGCGGTGCTGGTGGTGATCACCCTGCAGGGGCTTGGGCTGGCCTTGCTGCTGCTGATCCTGGTGCCGATGGTCTACAAGGAAGGCGTGCAACTGGTGACGCGCCTGCCCGATCTGGTCGACATGCTCAACGCGCGGGTCGTCCCGCTGCTCAAGGAACAGTTCGACATCAGCCTGCAGCTCGACCCCGGTTCGGTGCGTCAGTGGGTGGCGGAGAACTGGAGCTCGGCGCAGGACCTGCTGCCCGGCCTGCTCAAGAAAGCCAGCACCGGCGGCGCGGCGGTGATCGGCTTTTTCGCCAATCTGCTGCTGATCCCGATGGTGATGTTCTATCTGCTGCAGGAATGGCCGCACATCCTCGACGGCATCCGCGCCATCATCCCGCGCCCGATGCTCTCGCGCAGCCTGCGCATCCTCGGCGACATCGACCGCGTGATGTCCGAGTTCCTGCGCGGCCAGCTCTCGGTGATGCTGCTGCTGGCGGTGTTCTACAGCGTCGGCCTGTGGCTGGCTGGACTGCGCTTTGCGCTGCCGGTGGGGGTCGTCACCGGGCTGCTGGTGTTCGTCCCCTTCGTCGGTTTTTCGGTCGGGCTGGCGCTGGCGCTGATCTCGGCGCTGCTGCAAAACGCCGGCTGGCCGCCGGTGATCGGGGTGGCGATCGTCTACACCCTCGGCCAATTGATCGAAAGTTTCCTGCTCACCCCCTACATCGTCGGCGAGCGCATCGGCCTGCATCCGCTGGCGGTCATCTTTGCGCTGATGGCTTTCGGTCAGTTGTTCGGCTTTGTCGGGGTCCTGGTCGCCCTGCCCGCCAGCGCGGCGCTGCTGGTCGGCCTGCGCGAGCTGCGCGGCGCCTATTTCGCCAGTCATGTGTATCTGGGCGACGAAGTGGCGGAAGAAGAACGCGCATGAAGCAACTGGTGCTGGACATCCACCTCGACGCACCGCCGACGCTGGACAACTACTTCGTCGGCGACAACGCCGCCCTACTGGCGAGCCTGCGCGCACTGGCGCTCGGCGAACACGACGGCCACCTCTACCTGTGGGGCGAACCCAGCGCGGGGCGCAGCCACCTGCTGCGCGCCACCTGCGCGGCGGCCGAGGCGGCGCGCTACCTGCCGATCAGCGCGCTGGTCGACGGGGTACCATCGCGGCCGGCGCTGATCGCCATCGACGACGTTCACCGCCTCGGCGACAGCAGCCAGATCGCGCTCTTCAACGCCTTCAACCGCGCCCGCGAAAACGGCCAGACCCTGCTCCTGGCGGGCGACCGACCGCCGTCCACCCTCAAGGTCCGCGAAGACCTGCGCACCCGCATCAGCCAGTGCCTGAGCTTCGAAATCCAGCCACTCACCGACACCGCCCGCACCGCCATCCTGAGCGCGCTGGCCGCCCAGCGCGGGCTGCGCCTCGATGGCGAAGTGCTCCGCTATCTGATGCGCTACGGCCGACGCGACATGCCCAGCCTGGTGCACACCCTCGACGCCCTCGACCATGCCTCGCTCGAACGCAAGCGCCCCATCACCCCGACCCTGCTGCGCGAGCTGATGCAGTCGGGGCTCGACATCTAAACCCACGGAGACCGACTGATGGACCTCGTCCTGTTCGACCTCGACAACACCTTGCTGGCCGGCGATTCCGATTTCGCCTGGGCGGAATTCCTGATCGGCAAGGGGGTGCTCGACCGCGAAGTGTACGAGACGCGCAACATCGCCTTCTACGAGCAATACAAGGCTGGCACCCTCGACATCTTCGAGTTTCTCGATTTCCAGCTCGCCCCGCTGGCGCGCCACGAGCGCACCCGGCTCGACGCCTGGCACGCCGAATTCATGGACGTGTCAATCCGTCCGATGATCACCGACCAGGCCCGCGCGCTGGTCGAACAGCACCGTGCCGACGGCGCGCTGCTGGCGGTGGTCACCGCCACCAACAGTTTCGTCACCGGGCCGATCGCGCGCGAATTCGGCATCCCCCATCTGGTGGCCACCATCGCCGCGCAGGAGAACGGCGCCTTCACCGGCAAGCCGCGCGGCATGCCGGCCTTCAAGGCGGGCAAGATCGAGCGCGTCGAACGCTGGCTGGAGACCCTCGGCCTGCACAGCGGTGCCTTTGCGCGGCGCTGGTTCTACAGCGATTCGCACAACGACCTGCCCCTGCTCAAGACGGTGACCGATCCGATCGCGGTCGACCCCGACGATGCGCTGCGCGAGCACGCCCGCCTCCACGCCTGGCCGGTGATCAGCCTGCGATGACACCCCATCGTCCGAGCCGCGCACCGTACTCTGCGGTATGATTGCCGGCTCATTCAAAAGCACATCGAACCCTCAATGATCCGCAAACTGCTGCGCAAGGTGTTCCACCGCGCCGCACCGGGCAGCCCCAGCGCCCCGGCCCTGATCCCTGTGAGCACGCACGGCATCACCGCCGACGCCGTCTCTCACGCCGCGCGCAAGGTGTGCACGGTGCTGCAGGAGGGAGGCTTCGAGGCTTTCATCGTCGGCGGTGCGATCCGCGACCTGCTGGTCGAACAAACCCCCAAGGACTACGACGTGGCCACCAGCGCCACCCCCGAGGAGGTCCGCCGCCTGTTCCGCCGCTCGCGCATCATCGGCCGGCGCTTCCGCATCGTGCATGTGATGATCGGGCAGGAGATGATCGAGGTCTCCACCTTCCGCGCCCTGCAGGATGCCGGCGCGGCGGCCACCGACGCCCACGGCCGGGTGCTGCACGACAACGTGTTCGGCAATCAGCAGGAAGACGCGCTGCGTCGAGATTTCACCGTCAACGCCCTGTACTACGACCCGACCACCGAGCACATCATCGACTACCACCACGGGGTGGCCGACCTGCAGCAAAAGACACTGCGCATGATCGGCGACCCCAAGGTGCGCTACCGCGAAGACCCGGTGCGGATGCTGCGCGCGGTACGCCTCGGCGCCAAACTGGGGCTCTCCATCGACCCGGTGGCGCGCCGCCCGATCCGCGAGATGGCGGACCTGATGAACAACGTGCCGGCGGCGCGCCTGTTCGACGAGATGCTCAAGCTGCTGCTCTCCGGCCACGCCGTCAAATGCCTCACCGAGCTGCGCGAGCAAGGCCTTCATCACGGCCTCCTGCCGCTGCTCGACGTGATTCTCGAACAGCCGATGGGCGAGCGTTTCGTGTGGCTGTCGCTGGAGAACACCGACCAGCGCGTGAGCGAGGGCAAGCCGGTGTCGCCGGGCTTCCTGTTCGCCACCTTGCTGTGGCACGAAGTGCTGGCCAACTGGGAAGCGCGCAAGGCCCGGGGCGAGCACACTCACCCGGCCCTCTTCGAGGCGATGGACGAGGTGCTCAGCGTGCAGGGCGAAAAGCTCGCCATCACGCGCCGCATCGCCGGCGACATCAAGGACATCTGGGCGCTCCAGCCGCGCTTCGACAAACGCGCCGGCAAAGCCCCCTTCCGCCTGCTGGAGCAGCCGCGCTACCGCGCCGGGTGGGATTTCCTGCGCCTGCGCGCGCAATCCGGCGAGGTCGACATGGCGCTGGCCGACTGGTGGGATCACTTCGCCAACGCCAGCGGCCACGAGCGCGAAGGCATGCTCAGCCCGGCCGAACCGGGCGCTCCCCGGCGGCGCCGCCGGCGGCGCAAGCGCGCCGCCAACAGCGGTGATCAGGGGAGCGCCGAGGGGTCGTGAGCGCGCCGCCCGTCACCCGCGCCTTCATCGGCCTGGGGGCCAATCTGGGCGACCCGGCCCGCGCCATCGACACCGCCTGCACCGCGCTCGCCGCGCTGCCCGGCACCGAACTGCTCGCCTGCTCGCGGCGCTACCGCAGCGCCCCGGTCGGGGTCAGCGGCCAGCCGGACTACCTCAACGCGGTCGCAGCGCTCGCCACCACGCTGAGTGCGCCGGCGCTGCTCGACGCGCTGCTGGCGATCGAGGCCCGGCATGGACGCACCCGCGATTACCGCATGGCACCGCGCACGCTGGACCTCGACCTGCTGCTCTACGGCGATGCCCGCCTCGACCTGCCGCAGCTCACCGTCCCCCACCCGCGCATGCACCAGCGCGCCTTCGTCCTCGCCCCGCTGGCCGAACTGGCGCCGCAGATCGAGATTCCGGGCCGTGGCCGGGTGGCCGATCTGCTGCGCGAGGTGGCCGATCAGACCATCGAGGCACTGCCGGCGAGTTGACGCCGCGCCCCTGTGCCTGTGATGCTAGCCCCGCGATTCCAGACTGCGCCTTGACAGCATGCTCGACAAAGCCAAATACATCGTTGTGGAAGGGCCCATCGGCGCCGGCAAAACCTCGCTGGCGCGCCGCCTGTCGGAACGCCTGAACGCCGACCTGACGCTCGAACAACCCGAACTCAACCCATTTCTGGCGCGGTTCTACAGCGACATGCCGCGCTGGGCGCTGGCCACCCAGCTTGCCTTCCTCTACCAGCGGGTCGACCAGCTCCAGCAGCAACTGTCCGCCGAAGCGGGCGAGCGGCGGGTGGTGTCTGATTTCATCCTCGACAAAGACCCGCTGTTCGCCGAGCTCAACCTCGAAGCTGAGGAATTCAAGCTCTACCAGCGCAGCTACGATCTGGTGGTGCCGCAGCCGACCCCCAAGCCCGATCTGGTGATCTACCTGCAGGCCAAGCCGACCACCCTGATCGAGCGCATCGCCCGCCGCGGGATGGCCGCCGAACGCCCGATCACGGCGCACTACCTCGAACGCGTGGCCGAGCGTTACGCCCGCTTTTTCTACCAGTACGATGCCTCGCCGCTGTTCATCGTCGATGCCGAAGTGCTCAACCCGGTCGACCACAGCGACGACTTCGACCTGCTGGTCGAACGCCTGCGCGCGATGCGCAGCTTCCGCGAGTTCTTCGGCTACGCCTGAGCCGGGCCTGGCGCGAAGCGCCTTGTGCGTCCGGCCCGCTTGCGGTTTACTGCGCCCCACAGAACAGAGAGACCCATCATGAGCTATCTGCAAGACAGCAAGCCCATCACCCTCACCACCCTTGGCAAGATGCGCGCCGAGGGCGACAAGATCGTCATGCTCACCGGCTATGACGCGAGCTTTGCCGCGCTGCTGGAGCGCTGCGGGGTGGATGTCATCCTGATCGGCGATTCGCTCGGCAATGTGCTGCAGGGACAGAAAAGCACCCTGCCGGTGACCATCGAGCACATGGTCTATCACACCGAATGCGTCGCGCGCGGCTGCAACCGCCCCTTCATCGTCGCCGACATGCCCTTCGGCAGCTATCACGAGAATCGCGAACAGGCGATGCGCAACGCAGCCCGCCTGATGGCCGCCGGGGCGCAGATGGTCAAGCTCGAAGGCGGCGCCTTCATGGCCGACACGGTGCGCTTTCTGGTCGAGCGCGGGGTGCCAGTGTGCGCTCACATCGGGCTGACGCCGCAATCGGTCAATCAGCTCGGCGGCTACCGGGTGCAGGGGCGCACCGCCGAGGGCGCGGCCGGGCTGAAGGTCGACGCGCTGGCGCTGGAGGCGGCCGGGGCGGCGCTGATGGTGATGGAAATGGTGCCCGCCAGCGTGGCCGCGGAAGTCACCGCCAGCCTGACGACGATGGCCACCATCGGCATCGGCGCGGGGGTCGACTGCAACGGACAGGTGCTGGTCCTGCACGACCTGATCGGCGTGTTTCCCGGCCACAAGGCGCGTTTCGTCAAGAACTTCATGGTTGGCGCAAGCAGCATCGACGAGGCGGTCACGCGCTACGTCGAGGCGGTGCGCAGCGCCACTTTTCCGGCGGCCGAACACTGTTACTAAAGGCGCACCCAGGACATGCCCATGCAGATCCACACCACCATCGACAGCATGCGCCGCGCGCGCCAGGCCGCCGGCCGCTGCGCCTTCGTGCCGACCATGGGCAATCTTCACGCCGGCCACATCGCCCTGATGCGTCAGGCCGCCAGTCATGCCGACGCGGTGATCGCCAGCATTTTCGTGAATCGCCTGCAGTTCGGCCCGTCGGAAGATTTCGACAAGTATCCGCGGACCCTCCAGGCCGACTGCGAGATGCTCGAAGCGGCCGGCGTCGCGCACCTGTTTGCGCCGGACGAAGCGGTGATGTACCCCAGCCGCCAGAACTACCACGTAGAGCCCGATCCGGCGCAGGCCACCGCGCTCGAAGGGGCCCACCGCGCCGGACATTTTCGTGGCGTGGCGACGGTGGTGCTCAAACTGCTCAACATCGTCCAGCCGGACGTCGCCCTGTTTGGCAAGAAGGACTATCAACAGCTGATGGTCCTGCGCAACATGGTGTCGCAGATGGCGCTGCCGGTGGACATCGTGGCCGGCGAAACCGTCCGCGCCGAAGACGGACTGGCGCTCTCCTCGCGCAACCGCTACCTGTCGGACGCCGAGCGCGCCGAGGCGGTACGCCTGTCGCGCTGCCTGAACCGGATCCGCGACGCGGTCCGCGCCGGCAACCACGATTTCGATGCGCTGGAGCGCGCCGCGATGAGCGAGCTGGCCACCCATGACTGGCACCCTGACTACATCGCCGTGCGCCGCCAACTCGACCTGCAGGCACCGGCCGCGCCGGACGATGCGCTGGTGGTGCTGGGGGCGGCCCGGCTGGGCAGCACGCGGCTGATCGACAACCTGGAGATCTGAGCCCGGCCTGCGCGACAAGACCGGATTTTCATGAAAGATGCTTGCGTGTTTTGCCGGTTCGTAACAAGCTACGGCCTGTTCACGTCGGCACGCAAATCGTGACGACGCGGCCGACAACCGCAGAAATGGCGCCCCGGTCAGGATTGACGCGGCGGCGCCCGAGTTCAGAGAGGGAGGAATTGAATCAATGAGCACCACCGTGCAACAGGTTCTCAAAAGCAAAGGCGGCGTCACCCACGCCGTGACGCCGACGGCGACGGTCATGCAAGCGCTGGAGTTGATGGCGTCCCAGGACATCGGCGCCGTGCTGGTCAAGGAAGGCGAGCGTCTGGTCGGGATCTTCACCGAGCGCGACTATGCCCGCAAGGTGGCCATCAAGGGTCTCTCTTCGCGGGACGCCACGGTGGGCGACCTGATGACGCCCAACGTGTGCACCATCACCCCCAGCCACACCATCGATGACGTGATGTCGATCATGACCCAGAACCGTTTCCGCCACCTGCCGGTGGTCGATCACGGCAAGCTGAGCGGCATCGTCACCATTGGTGACGTGGTCAAGGCGGTGATCGCCGAACACGAGGCGACCATCCAGCAGTTGTCGAGCTACATCGCCGGCGACATCGCCACCTGATCGCCCAGCGCTCGCACCCAACGGCCCGCCCGGATCGGCGGGCCGTTGTCTTTTAAGGCGCGGGGTGCAAAAAATCGCCTCAGAACAGGGCAATCCGCAGCCAGAATGACGCCCCGATGACAACGACCGCACCCAAGTTGACTCGCATCAATGCCGCATTGGACCGCAAGCGCGCACCATGCGCCCCAAGCTGTGCTGTACAGCGACAACCTAAGGGGAGGCTCCATGAGCGGTACATTTACCAAATCCATGGCGCGAAACATCTTTTACGGGGGAACGGTGTTCTTCGTCCTCCTGTTTCTCGCCCTGTCCTTCGACACGATGAAGGTCATTCCGAAACGTGACAACCACGAAAACCTGACCGAAGCGGTCATCAACGGCAAGAAGCTGTGGGAGGTCAACAACTGCATTGGCTGTCATTCGCTGCTGGGCGAAGGCGCCTACTTCGCGCCTGAACTGGGCAACGTCTACACGCGTCGCGGTCCGGACTTCATCAAGGCCTGGATTCAGGCCCAACCGACGGGGGCGCCGGGACGTCGCCAGATGCCGAATTTCGGCTTCAGCGACAAGGAGTTGGACGATCTGGTGGAGTTCTTCAAGTACACCGCCGAGATCAACACCGCCAACTGGCCGCCCAACATCGAAGGCTGATTACGGCTACCTGACGAAATCTGAGGAGATTCAACATGCAATACAAATCCCAGGCCGTCGCGAAGCCGTATTTCATTGCGGCCATCGCGCTATTTACCGGGCAAATCCTGTTCGGCCTGATCATGGGCCTGCAGTATGTGGTCGGTGACTTCCTGTTCCCCACCATCCCCTTCAACGTGGCACGGATGGTGCACACCAACCTGCTGATCGTGTGGCTGCTGTTCGGCTTCATGGGCGCTGCCTACTACATGATTCCGGAAGAATGCGAGACCGAGCTGTTCTCGCCCAAACTGGCCTTGGCCATGTTCTGGATCTTCCTGGTCGCCGGCGCGCTGACCATCGTCGGCTACCTGACGGTGCCCTACGCCACGCTCGCCAAGCTCACCGGCAATGACATCCTGGCCACCATGGGGCGAGAGTTTCTCGAACAGCCCTTACTGACCAAGATCGGCATCGTCATCGTCGCGCTGGCCTTCCTCTTCAACCTCACCATGACCATGCTCAAGGGTCGCAAGACCTCGATCGGCCTGGTGCTCATGTTGGGGCTGTGGGGTCTGGCGCTGCTGTTCCTGTTCTCCTTCTACAACCCGCACAACCTGGTGCTCGACAAGTTCTTCTGGTGGTGGGTTGTTCACCTCTGGGTGGAAGGCGTGTGGGAACTGATCCTCGGCGCCCTGCTGGCCTTCGTGCTCATCAAGGTGACCGGTGTCGACCGTGAAGTGATCGAGAAGTGGCTGTACGTCATCATCACCCTGACCCTCATCACCGGCATCATCGGCACGGGTCACCACTACTTCTGGATCGGCACGCCGGAGTACTGGCAGTGGTGGGGTTCGATCTTCTCCGCACTGGAGCCGATCCCCTTCTTCGCCATGACCGTCTTCGCCTTCAACATGGTGAACCGTCGTCGCCGCGACCACCCGAACAAGGCCGCCACCCTGTGGGCCCTCGGCACCGGCGTGATGGCCTTCCTCGGCGCTGGCGTGTGGGG
>JAGRFO010000244.1 GCA_020446005.1 Rhodocyclaceae bacterium
CCGGCGGAAGTGTTCATGGGCGACGTCGGCGCGCTGGCGCTGGGCGCGGCGTTGGGCACCGTGGCGGTGATCGTCCGTCAGGAGATCGTGCTCTTCATCATGGGCGGTCTGTTCGTGGCCGAGACCCTGTCGGTGATGCTGCAGGTGGTGTACTTCAAGGCCACCGGCGGCAAGCGCATTTTCCGCATGGCGCCGTTGCATCACCACTACGAACTGGGCGGCTGGAAGGAAACCCAGGTGGTGGTCCGCTTCTGGATCATCACCATCATGCTCGTGCTGTTCGGGCTGTCGACCCTCAAACTGCGGTGAGATTGATCGGATGAGCTGGCGTGGCAAAAACGTGTTGGTGCTGGGACTGGGCGAATCCGGCCTGGCGCTCGCGCGCTGGCTGGCCCACGAAGGCGCCGTGCTGCACGTGGCCGACAACCGCGCGCATCCGCCGGCGCTCGACGCCCTGCACGCCGCCGCCCCGGCGGTCACCCTGCACCTGGGCCCCTTTTCGTCCGACCTGCTCGACGGCATCGACGCGCTGGCGATCAGCCCGGGGCTGGACCCGCGCGCCGGCCTGATCGCCGAAGCGCGGGCGCGCGGACTGCCGGTGCTGGGCGAGATCCAGCTCTTCATCGATGCGCTCGACGCACTGGGCGTACGCGCTGACACCCGCCTGATCGCCATCACCGGCACCAACGGCAAGACCACCACCACCGCCCTCACCGCGGCGCTGTGCCGCGCGGCGGGGATGGACGCGGTGGCCGCCGGCAACATCAGTCCGGCGACCCTGCATGTACTGCTCGACCGCCTCGCACAGGGGCGACCGCTGCCGCAGTGCTGGGTGCTGGAATTGTCGAGCTTCCAGCTCGAAACGGTGGACACGCTGGGGGCCGATGCGGCGACGGTGCTCAACCTCTCCGACGACCACCTCGACCGCTACGACAACTTTGCCGGCTACGCCTCGGCCAAGGCCGCGATCTTCTCCGGCGCGAAGGTCATTCTGGTCAATCGCGACGATCCGGCGGCGCGCGCGCTGGCTCCACTGGCGCCGAGCTTCGGCCTCGACGCGCCGGAAGCGCCGTTCGACTACGGGCTGCGCGACGGCCAGCTGGTGCGCGGCGACACGGCGCTGCTGGCGGTCGACGA
Organism: Rhodocyclaceae bacterium; assembly: GCA_020446005.1. GTDB lineage: Bacteria > Pseudomonadota > Gammaproteobacteria > Burkholderiales > Rhodocyclaceae > Nitrogeniibacter. The sequence goes on from JAGRFO010000244.1 coordinate 1,138, forward strand.
AGTGCCCTTGTCCGGCCGGCACAACCTCAGCAACGCACTGGCCGCGCTGGCGCTGTGCGAAGCGGTCGGCGTCGGACTGGGCGATGCGGTCGCGGGTCTGCGTGGCTTTCAAGGATTGCCGCACCGGGTGACCCCGGTGGCGCAGCGCGACGACGGGGTGACCTATTTCGACGACTCCAAGGGCACCAACGTCGGCGCCACCCTGGCGGCGCTGGCGGGGCTGGGGCGCAAGGTGGTGCTGATCGCCGGTGGCGACGGCAAGGGGCAGGACTTCTCGCCGTTGAGTGCGGCAATCAGCGCCCATGCGCGCGCGGTGGTCCTGATCGGCCGCGATGCCGCGCTGATCGCCCGCGCCATCGACGGCAGCGGGGTGGCGCTGGAGTTTGCCGACGATCTGCCGCGCGCGGTGCTGCGCGCCGACGCGATCGCCCAGGGCGGCGATGCGGTGCTGCTGTCGCCGGCCTGCGCCAGCCTCGACATGTTCCGCAACTACGCCCATCGCGCCGAGGTGTTCATCGACGCGGTGCGGGCCTTGCCGCGGGTGGTGGCAAGATGAGACTCGGCCTCCGCCTGCCCGGCTGGTTCGACCGTTCCGCCTCGCGCAGCGCGGAGACCCGCCGCGCGGTGCACCGCCTGAGCGCGCCGGCAGGCCCGTCGGCGGAACTCGACGAAGTGCTGATGTGGACCTCGGCCTGCCTGCTGCTGTTCGGCTGGGTGATGGTCTATTCCGCCTCCATCGCCACCGCCGAGGGGCTGGCCTACACCGGCCACCAGTCCACCTTCTATCTGGTGCGCCACGGGGTGTTCCTCGCGGTGGGGGTGCTGGTGGGGCTGGTGGCCTTCCAGCTGCAGGTGCGGACCTGGCAGAAGTTCTCGCCCTATCTGTTCATGGCGGGGGTGGCGCTGCTGGTGCTGGTGCTGGTGCCGGGGATCGGGCGCGAGGTCAATGGCGCCAGCCGCTGGCTGCCGCTGGGGCCGGTCAATTTCCAGCCCTCCGAGGCGATGAAGCTGTTCGCGGCGCTCTACGCCGCCGACTACACGGTACGCAAGCTGCCGCTGATGGCGAGCTTCCGGCGCGCCTTCCTGCCGATGGCCGGGGTGGTGCTGCTGGTCGGCTTCCTGCTGCTCAAGGAACCGGACTTCGGCGCCTTCGTGGTGATCACCGCGATCGCCTTCGGGATCCTGTTCCTCGGCGGCATCAACGTGCGGGTGTTCGCGCTGCTCTTGATCGTCGCGGTGATCGGCTTCGCGCTGCTGGTGTGGCTCTCGCCCTACCGGCGCGACCGCATCTTCGGCTTCATGGACCCCTTCCAGGACGCCTTCGGGAAAGGCTACCAGCTCTCCCACGCGCTGATCGCCTTCGGGCGCGGCGAGTGGTTCGGGGTCGGACTCGGGGCCAGCGTCGAGAAGCTGTTCTACCTGCCCGAGGCGCACACCGACTTCATTCTCGCGATCATCGCCGAGGAACTCGGTCTGGCCGGCGTGCTGGTGGTGATCGCCCTGTTCGCGATCCTCGTGCAACGCGCCTTCGCCATCGGTCGCCAGGCGATCGACCTCGAACGTTACTACGCCGGGCTGGTGGCGCAGGGCATCGGGCTGTGGATCGGGGTGCAGTCCTTCATCAATATGGGCGTCAACATGGGCCTGCTGCCCACCAAAGGGCTGACCCTGCCGCTGATGAGCTTTGGCGGTTCGGGGATTGTCGCCAACTGCGTGGCGCTGGCGGTGCTGCTGCGCATCGACTGGGAGAATCGTCAGGTGATGCGCGGAGGCGGCGCATGAAGACGCTGCTCGTCATGGCCGGCGGCACCGGCGGGCACATCTACCCGGGCATCGCGGTGGCCGAGCTGCTCAAGGCGATCGGCTGGCGGATCGTCTGGCTGGGTAACGAAGACCGCATGGAAGGCCGGTTGATTCCCGACTTCGGCTATGAGACCGCGTGGATCCGCTTCGGCGCGCTGCGCGGCAAGGGCCTGCTCGCCAAACTGCTGCTGCCGCTCAACCTGCTGCGCGGATTCTGGCAGGCGCTGGGTGCGCTGCGCCGGGTGCGCCCCGACGTGGTCCTCGGCATGGGCGGCTATGTGAGTTTTCCGGGCGGGATGATGGCCGCGCTGACCGGCCGGCCGCTGGTGCTGCACGAGCAGAATTCCGTCGCCGGGCTCGCCAACCGGGTGCTCGCGCGGGTGGCCGACCGGATCGTCACCGGTTTCCCGGAGGTGCTGGACGGCGGCACGTGGGTGGGCAATCCGGTGCGCGCCGAGATCGTCGCCATGCCCGATCCCGACGCCCGCTTCGCCCAGCGTGAAGGGCCCTTGCGAGTGCTGGTGGTCGGTGGATCGCTGGGCGCCCGGGCGCTCAACGACACCGTGCCGCAGGCGCTGGCGGCGATGCCCCCCGAGCAGCGCCCGGAAGTCACTCACCAGGCCGGTGCGGCACAGATCGACGCCTTGCGCGAGAACTACGCGCGAGCCGGGGTCAGCGGCGACCTGCGCCCCTTCATCACCGATATGGCGGCGGCCTACGCGGATGCCGACGTGGTGGTGTGCCGGGCCGGCGCGCTGACCGTGTCCGAGCTGGCCGCGGCGGGCGTCGCCAGCATTCTGGTGCCCTTGCCGCACGCGGTGGACGACCACCAGACCGGCAATGCGCGTTTTCTGGCCGATCACGGCGCGGCCCGGCTGGTGCCGCAGAACGAATTGAGCGCGGCGGGTCTGGCTGCGCTGCTGGGCGGACTCGATCGCGCCCAGCTGCACGCCATGGCGCACGCGGCGCGGGCGCTGGCGCGACCGCAGGCGGCGCAGGCGGTGGCCGACGTCTGCCGCGTACTGGCCGGCGACAAGGAGCAGGCAGCATGAAGCACAAGGTCAAACACATCCACTTCGTCGGTATCGGCGGCGCCGGCATGAGCGGCATCGCCGAAGTGCTGGTCAACCAGGGCTTTGCGGTCAGCGGTTCGGATCTGGGCGCGAGCGCCGCCACGCGTCGCCTCGCCAAGCTCGGCGCGACGGTGATGCAGGGCCACGACGCCGCGCATGTGGCGACCGCCGACGTGGTGGTGATTTCCACCGCTGTGCGCGGCGACAACCCCGAGGTGCGGGCCGCCCGCGCGCGCCAGATTCCGGTGGTGCCGCGCGCCCAGATGCTGGCCGAGCTGATGCGCCTGAAGCAGGGCATCGCGATTGCCGGCACCCACGGCAAGACCACCACCACCTCGCTCACCGCCAGTATTCTGGCCGAAGGCGGCGGTGATCCGACCTTCGTCATCGGCGGCCGCCTCAACGCCGCCGGCGCCAACGCGCGGCTCGGCAAGGGGGATTTTCTGGTCGCCGAGGCGGACGAGTCGGACGCTTCCTTCCTGCTCCTCAATCCGGTCATTTCGGTGGTCACCAACATCGATGCCGACCACATGGAAACCTATGGTCACGACTTCGCCAAGCTGAAGCAGGCCTTCATCGACTTCCTCCAGCACCTGCCCTTCTACGGTGTGGCGGTGCTGTGCGAGGACGACCCGCACGTGCGCTCGATCATGCCGCTGGTGTCCAAGCAGATCGTGCGCTACGGCTTGTCGCCCAATGCCAATGTGCGTGCCGAGAACGTGCGCGCCGAGGGCGGGCGGATGCTGTTCGACGTGGTGCGCGTCAATGGCAGCGTGTCGCGCCTGTCGGTGGCGCTCAACCTGCCGGGCATGCACAACGTGCTGAACGCGCTGGCGGCGATCGCGGTGGCCACCGAGGTGGGCGTGCCAGACGAGGCGATCATCAAGGCGCTAGCCGATTTCAAGGGGGTGGGGCGGCGCTTCACCCAGTACGGCGAGGTGCCGATCGCGTCCGGCGGCAGCTTCACCCTGGTCGACGACTACGGCCATCACCCGGTCGAGATGGCCGCCACCCTCGACGCCGCGCGCGGCGCTTTTCCGGGGCGTCGGCTGGTGCTGGCCTTTCAGCCGCATCGCTACACCCGCACCCGCGACTGTTTCGAGGATTTCGTCCGGGTGCTGGGCGGGGCGGACGCGCTGGTGCTGGCCGACGTGTATGCCGCCGGCGAAACCCCGGTGGTGGCGGCCGATGGTCGCGCGCTGGCCCGCGCGCTGCGCGTGGCGGGGCGGATCGAGCCGGTGTTCGTCGAGGACATCGAGGCCATGCCGGCAACGATCATGGACGTGGTGCGCGACGGCGACGTGGTGCTCACCATGGGCGCGGGGTCGATCGGCGCGGTGCCGGGCAAGCTGGTCAATGAGGAGGGCGCATGAGTCTGCGCGGCGAACTGCAGCACGAGGTCCGGATGGCCGCGCTCAGCGCGTGGGGGGTCGGCGGCGTGGCCGCGGCAGTGTATACGCCGGCCGATGAAGCCGATGCGTCGACCTTTCTGGCGGGCCTGCGGCTCGACGAGCCGCTGCTGGTGCACGGCAGCGGGGCCTACATCGTGGTGCGCGAGGGCGGCTACGGCGGGATGGTGATGAGCACCCGCGCGCTGCAGACCGTCACCCTCGAAGGCGATGAACTGTACGCCGAGGTTGGCGTGCCCTGCGCCCGGCTGGCGCATGTGGCGCATGGCCACGCATTCGACGGCATGGGCTGGATGGCCGGTCTACCCGGCACGCTCGGCGGCGCGCTGGTGACCAACGCCGGGGTGCGCGACCGGCGGATGTGGGCGCATGTGGCGGCGGTCCGGACGCTCGACCGGAGTGGTCATGCACACCGACGCAAGCCGGAGTCCTTCGGCGTCGGGCCGGTGCACGCGGGGGCCAGCCACCATCCGGGTGAAGTGATTGTCGGCGCCTGGCTGCGCGCCGATTTGCGCGGCGATGGCGGGGCGTCGGCCGGGGAACTGAGCGGCCCGCGCGCGGTGTCGCAGCTGTTCGCGGTGGAGGATGTGTTGCATGTGCTCGATGTGGCCGATCAGGTGCCTGGCCGGGTCCGGCTCGACCGCGCCAGCGGGCAGTTGCACCTCGATGCGCAGCCCGATGCGGTCGGCCTGGAGGCGGCGATCCGTGGCTTGTGCGAGGCCGCCAGCGTGGCGGCGGGGCGGCCGGTCCATTGCCGGTTGCGCTTTGTGGGCGAGCCGCTGCGCGAGGGGAGTCGGGGATGACGACGGATATGAGCCGATTCGGCAAGGTGGCGGTGCTGCTGGGTGGATCGTCCGCCGAGCGCGAGGTCTCGCTGATGTCGGGTGGCGCGGTGTTGGCCGCGCTGCAGGGGCTGGGGGTGGATGCTCACCCCTTCGACCCCGCGCAAACCGATCTGCACGCGCTCAAGGAGCAGGGTTTCGAGCGCGCCTTCATCGCGTTGCACGGTCGCGGCGGCGAGGATGGCACGGTGCAGGGCATGCTCGAGCTGCTCGGCATTCCCTACACCGGCAGCGGGGTGATGGCCTCCGCGCTGTCGATGGACAAGTGGCGCACCAAACTGGTGTGGCTGGCGGCGGGGCTGCCGACGCCGAAGTTCGAGATCCTGCACGCCGACAGCGACTGGTCGGCGGTGGTCGAGGCGCTGGGTCTGCCGATCTTTGTCAAGCCGGTGCATGAAGGCTCCAGCATGGGCGCCACCAAGGTCACCGACGTGGCACAACTGCCCGAGGCGTGGGCGCTGGCGGCGCGCTTCGACACCTTGGTGATCGCCGAGGCCTTCATCGAGGGGCAGGAGCTGACGGTGCCCTTCCTCGGCGACGAGGTGCTGCCGGTGGTGCGCATCGTCGCGCCGGACGGCAATTACGACTACCAGCACAAGTACTTCACCGACGACACCCAGTACTTCTGCCCGAGCGGCCTGCCCGAGGCGCAGGAGCAGCACTTGCGCGCGCTGATGGCGCAGGCGGCCCGGGTGCTGGGCTGCCGTGGCTGGGGGCGGGGCGACCTGATTCTCGCCGCCGACGGCACGCCGCATCTGCTCGAAATGAACACCTCGCCGGGGATGACCAACCACTCGCTGGTGCCGATGTCGGCACGGGTAGCGGGCTACAGCTTCGAGCAACTGTGTTTGTCGATTCTGGAGTGCGCCCGCCTTGGTTGAGCCGCGCCCCCGCCCCGCCAAGCGCGCTGAACCGCGCGGCCCGACGGCGGCCGGCGCGGGGCTGTGGCATCGGCCGATCCTGCTCAACGCGATCTCCGACGTGGTGATGATCGTCGCCGCGGCGGTGCTGGGCTATGGCGTGGTGGTGTGGGCGGCGGCGCGGCCGGTGTTCCAGTTGCGCGAGCTGCGGGTGCTGACCCCGCCGGCGCAGGTGAGCGTCGAGCAGCTCGAATATGCCGCGCGCTCGGCGGTGGTCGGCAATTTCTTCACGGTCGATCTGGTGGCGGTGCGCGAAGCCTTCGAGAAGCTCCCCTGGGTGCGTCACGCGCAGGTGCGCCGTCACTGGCCGGACACGCTGGAGCTGCGGCTCGAAGAGCATCAGGCGGTGGCGTACTGGAGCGTCAACGACAGCGGCGACACGCGGCTGGTGAATCGGCAGGGCGAAGTCTTCATCGCCGCCAGCAACGCGGTGATGCCAGCCTTTGCCGGGCCGGAAGGCTACGCGCCTTTCCTGCTGTCGTACTACCAGCGCTTTGCCGACATGCTCGCGCCGCTGGGGCGTCAGCTGGTGTCGCTCGACCTGTCGGCGCGCGAGGCCTGGCAGCTCAGGCTCGACGACGGGCTGGTCATCCGCCTGGGGCGGGATCAGGAGAAGGCGCGGATCGAGGATCGCATGGCGCGCTTCATCACCGCCTATCCCCAGGCGCAGGCGCAATGGCCGGTGAAGGTGGCGATCGCCGATCTGCGCTATCCGAACGGATTTGCCCTCTTGCCGGCGGACGGCGAGACCTTAGTGGAAAGCAGAAAATGAGCAAGGAATACAAGGATCTGGTGGTCGGGCTGGATATCGGGACGTCGAAGATTTCGTGCCTGGTGGCCGAGGTCCGGCCGGATGGCGAGCTCAACGTGATCGGCCTGGGCACCCAGCCCTCGCGCGGTCTGCGCCGCGGCGTGGTGGTCAATATCGAGGCCACCGTGGATGCGATCTCGAAGGTGGTGCAGGAGGTCGAACTGATGGCCGACTGCAAGATTTCGGAGGTGTATACCGGCATTGCCGGCAGCCACATCAAGAGCTTCAACTCCAACGGCATGGTGGCGATCAAGGACAAGGAAGTGTCCACCATGGATGTCGAGCGGGTCATCGAGGTGGCGCGCGCGATGCCGATCCCGGCCGACCAGCAGATTCTCCACATCCTCACCCAGGAATTCATCATCGATGGGCAGGACGGCGTGCGCGAGCCGATCGGCATGAGCGGGGTCAAGCTCGAAGTGAAGGTGCACATCGTCACCGGCGCGGTGTCGGCGGCGCAAAACGTCATCAAGTGCGTGCGTCGCTGCGGGCTGGAGGTGATGGACCTGATCCTCCAGCCGCTGGCCTCGAGCTACGCGACGCTCTCCGAGGACGAGAAGGGGCTGGGCGTGTGCCTGGTCGACATCGGTGGCGGCACCACCGATCTGGCGGTGTTCACCCAGGGCGCGATTCGCCATACCGCGGTGATCCCGGTGGCGGGCGACCAGATCACCAACGACATTGCGATGGCGCTGCGCACCCCGACCGCCGAGGCCGAGGAGATCAAGATCCGCCACGGCGTGGCGATGAGCTCGCTGGCCGACCCCGCGCAGATGATCGAGGTCCCCGGGGTGGGCGACCGCCCGCCGCGGCGGCTGTCGCGGCAGGCGCTGGCCGACGTGATCGAGCCGCGCGTCTCCGAACTGTTCGAGCTGGTGCAGGGCGAGTTGCGGCGCAGCGGCTACGAGGAGCTGCTGTCCTCCGGGCTGGTGCTCACCGGCGGGGCGTCGGTGATGGACGGGATGATCGAACTGGGCGAGGAAATCTTTCATTTGCCGGTGCGGGTCGGTGCGCCGCAGTACCGCGGCGGACTGGCCGAGGTGGTCTGTCAGCCGCGCTATGCCACCGCCATGGGCTTGATCGTCGAGGGCTTGGCGCAACGCCGGCGGGGCATTCAGGCGCGTGAGTCGCGCACCGTCAAGCAGGCCTTCGGGCGGATGAAGGCGTGGTTCGAACGGAATTTTTGAAAGGGCCCCGGCGGGCGGGGTGAAGCAATCAGTGAATGGCCTGTCGCTTTCGGTTATTTAGTACTAGAATTCGTAACTAATACTACATACCGTATGGCGCAGACAGAGAAGTGGCACTCAAGCCGTTTTTGAAGGAGGCGAAGCATATGTTTGAAATCGTTGAAAAGGAACCCACCGGAACGGTCATCAAGGTGATCGGCATTGGTGGCGCCGGCGGCAACGCCGTCGATCACATGATCCGCGAGAACGTCAGCGGGGTGGAGTTCATCACCGCCAACACCGACGCCCAGGCGCTGCTGAGCAACCTCGCCAACGGCAAGGTGCAACTCGGTACCTCCGGGCTGGGCGCGGGTGCCAAGCCGGAAGCCGGCCGTTGCGCGGCGCAGGAAGCGCGCGAGGAGATCGCCGCGGCGATCAAGGGCGCGCACATGGTG
>JAGRFO010000245.1 GCA_020446005.1 Rhodocyclaceae bacterium
CGCCGAGGAAGACATAGGTGTTGTGGTTGACGATGTCGTGGCCGGGGCGGTTGAACTCGGCGGCGAGGATCTTCTCGGCCAGCGCCATGCCGACGGCGTTGGTGATGCCCTGGCCGGGCGGGCCGGTGGTGGTCTCGACGCCGGGGGCGTAGCCATACTCGGGATGGCCCGGGGTCTTGCTGTGCAGCTGGCGGAAGTTCTTCAGGTCGTCGATGCTCAGATCGTAGCCGGTCAGGTGCAACAGCGCGTAGATCAGCATCGAGCCGTGGCCGTTGGAGAGCACGAAGCGGTCGCGGTCGGCCCACTGCGGGTTGGCCGGGTTGTGCTTGAGGTGGTGGCGCCACAGCACCTCGGCAATCTCGGCCATGCCCATCGGTGCGCCGGGGTGGCCGGACTTGGCTTTCTGGACCGCGTCCATGGCCAGCGCGCGGATGGCGCCGGTGATGGGGTTGAACTGGGGCAGGGTGACGTTGCGCTCGGACGACATCGCTCTCTCGCGGCCGGAGGCCATTTTCGGGAAAGGCGGAATTATCGTCGAAACCGGCGCGCTTGGGTACCCGGTGCGCGCTTTGCGCGGGCGCGCCGGATCAGGGATGTGCGGTGCTGCTCACACCCACTGGCGGCGGCGTTCCATGAGCTTCCAGATGAGCGGGGTGAGGATCAGCTGCATCGCCAGATCGAGCCGTCCGCCGGGCACCACGATGGTGTTGGCGCGCGACATGAACGAGTCGTGGAGCATGCGCAGCAGGTGGGGGAAGTCGACCCCGCGCGGGTCCTTGAAGCGGATCACGACCATCGATTCTTCCAGCGTGGGGATGTCGCGCGCCGAGAACGGGTTGGAGGTGTCGACCACCGGCACGCGCTGGAAGTTGATGTGGGTGCGCGAGAACTGCGGGACGATGTAGTGCACGTAGTCGTGCATGCGGCGCAGGATGGTGTCCTGAACGGCGTCCTTGGAGTAGCCGCGCAGGCGGGTGTCGCGATGCAGCTTCTGGATCCATTCGAGGTTGATGGTCGGCACCACCCCGATGAGGAGGTCGACATGGCGGACGATGTCCACTGCCTCGGAGACCACCGCGCCGTGCAGGCCTTCGTAGAACAGGCAGTCGGTGCCCACCGGCAGGTCTTCCCACTCGGTGAAGGTGCCCATCGGCAGGTTCCAGCGCAGCGACTGCGCCTCACTGTGGATGTAGGCGCGGCGCTGGCCGGTGGCGGCGTCGCCGTAGGAGCGGAACAGGTTTTCGAGCAGGTCGAGGTGGTTGGCGTCCGGGCCGAAATGGCTGATGCCGCGTCGGCCCTGGGCTTCGGCTTCGTCGATGCGCTGCTTCATCTCGTCGCGGGTGTAGCGGTGGAAGCTGTCGCCCTCGACAATGGCGGCGTTGACGTTCTCGCGGTGGAAGATCGCCTCGAAGGTGTGCTTGACGGTGGTGGTGCCGGCGCCCGACGAGCCGGTGACGGCAATGATCGGATGCTTCATCGACATGATGGGACTCCGCTGTGGAAGGGGGCGCGCTGATCAGGAGTGGCTGGTCAGCCAGCTGCGCCAGTCGCGGAACAGGGCCGGGCTGGCCGAGGCCACGACCCCGCGCTTGACCGCCGGCCCGGCGAGCAGGTCGCTGCCGTCGAGCGCGGCGCATTCGCCGCCAGCTTCCTGCAGGATCAGGCGGCCGGCCGCGTAGTCCCACAACATCTGGCCGCCGTGGATGTACACGTCGAGGCGCGCCGCGGCGACAAAGCACCATTCCAGCGCGCTGGAGCCGAAATTGCGCTGCGAGTAGTAGGGCGGACGCACCGCCAGTTCGTCGCCCAGATGATGGCTGACGCGTTTGAAATCGACGCCGGCCACCGCGTCTTCCAGCCGTTTGGCCGGCTCGCGCAGCGGCAGCTCGGTGCCGTTCAGGTACGCACCCGCGCCGGCCGCGGCGTAGAAAGACTCGTCGGTGACCGGGTTGTAGACCACCCCGAACAGCGGCTTGTGGTCCATCAGGTAGGCGATCGACACCGCGAAGAAGGGGATCCCGTTGACGAAGTTGGTGGTGCCGTCGATCGGGTCGATGCACCACAGCCCGCGCTTGCCCTCGGACCACATCCGCGCCTGCTCGGCGGCGGTCATCTCCTCGCCCAGCACCGCGCCGAGGGCCAGTTGCGGCAGAGCCTCGGCGAAACGGCGTTGCGATTCGAGGTCGGCCTCGGTGAACAGCGAGCCGTCGCTCTTGTGCTTGCGCGAGGTGTTCAGATAGCGCGGCAGGATGACTTCGCGCGCGATGTCGCGGACCAGGGATTCGAGTGCACGGGCGCGTGCCAGGCGTTTTGCGGCGGTATTCATGTGGCCTCCCGCCACGTGATCGGGCGTCCCGCGCCCGGTGTCCGAGCGGGGCGAGCGCCCCGCGAAGCGGCTTTATAATAGCACGATGATTTCGCGCTTCTTTTGCCCAATGCCGCTGCACGCGGGGGCTGTCGTCACGCTGCCGGAGGCCGCCGCGCATCACGCCACGCGGGTATTGCGGCTGTCGCCCGGTGATGCCGTGGCGGTGTTCAACGGCGACGGCACGGCATGGCGCGGCACGCTGACGACACTGCGCCCGACGGTGGCCGTGCGGCTCGACGCGCAGGGGCCGGCCGAGCCCGCGCCGCGCTGTCCGATCACCCTGGTGCAGGCGCTGGCCAGCGGCGACAAGATGGACTGGGTGGTGCAGAAGGCCACCGAGTTGGGGGTGTCGGCGATCGTCCCGCTGGCGGCGAGACGGTCGGTGCTCAAGCTGGCGGGCGCGCGCGCCGACAAACGAGTGGCCCACTGGCGCAATGTGGCCATCGCCGCGTGCGAGCAAAGCGGTCGCAACCGGGTGCCGGAGATTGCCGACATCGTGTCGCTCGAAGCGTGGCTGGCGCACGCGCACGGTGGCTGGGTGTTGAGTCCGGAAGGCGGTGATGCGCTGCGCGACAAGCCCGCTCCGGCGGGGGCGTTGAGCGTGCTGGTGGGGCCGGAGAGCGGGTGGGATGCGGATGAGCTGGCGCGCATGGCGCTGCGCGGGATCGAGCCGGTACGGCTCGGGCCGCGGGTGCTGCGCACCGAAACCGCCGGGCTGGCTGCGCTGGCCGCGGTGCAGGCGCTGTGGGGCGATTTTTAAGGAAAAGACGGATGTTCGAATCGGCGGAGTTGGGGCACACCATCGACAAGGCGCAGTACGCGGCCGAGGTGCCGGGCCTGCGGGCCGAGTTGCTCGACGCCCAGTTCGACCTGCGCGAGGCGGCGAGCTTCGCGATGGTGATTCTGGTCAACGGGGTCGACGCGGCGGGTAAGGGGGAGACCGTCAATCTGCTCAACGAGTGGCTCGATCCGCGCCATATCGTGATCCGCGCCTTCGACGAGCCGACCAGCGAGGAGCGCGAGCGCCCGCCGATGTGGCGCTTCTGGCGCAGCCTGCCGCCCAAGGGGCGGATCGGCATCCTGTTCGGCAACTGGTACGAGGGGCCGATCAACGCGCGGGTCGGCAAGCGCCTCAAGGAAACCCGGCTGGATCAGCATCTGGACGAGATCAACCGCTTCGAGGCGATGCTCACGCGCGAGAACGTGCTGCTGCTCAAGCTCTGGTTTCACCTCTCCAAAGACAAGCAGAAAGCGCGCCTCAACAAGTTCGAAGCCGATCCGAAGCTGCGCTGGCGCGTCACCGAAACCGACTGGCGCAACTACAAGCGCTACGACCGGCGCCACAACGTGGCCGAGCACGTGCTGCGCCACACCAGCACCTCGCAGGCGCCGTGGATCATCATCGACGGTTCCGATCCGCGCTACCGCGCCCTGCTGGTCGGGCGGACCGTGCTGGCGGCGCTGCGCAAGCGCCTCGACGTGGGTGCGCAGTGGCAGCCGCGGCTGAGCGCGGCGCCGATGCCGCCGCGCCTCGATTCGCGCACCGTGGTGGGCGAGCTGGTGCTCGACCAGCCGCTGGACAAACGCAGCTATGCCCGCGAGCTGGAGGCGCTGCAAGGCCGTCTGGCGCTGCTCACCCGCAGCAAGGCGTTTGCCCAGCGTTCGCTGGTGCTGGTCTTCGAGGGCATGGACGCGGCCGGCAAGGGCGGCGCGATCCGGCGGGTGACGGCGGCGCTCGACACCCGCCAGTATCACGTGGTGCCGATCGGCGCGCCGACCGAGGAGGAACGCGCGCAGCCTTACCTGTGGCGGTTCTGGCGGCATGTGCCACGGCGCGGCAAGGGGGTGATCTTCGACCGCTCGTGGTATGGCCGGGTGCTGGTCGAGCGGGTCGAGGGCTTCTGCACCGAGGCCGACTGGATGCGCGCCTATGAGGAAATCAACGCCTTTGAAGACAGCCTGATCGATGCCGGCGCGGTGGTGGTCAAGTTCTGGCTGGCGATCAGTGACGCCGAGCAGCTGGCCCGCTTCGAGGCGCGTGCCGAAGCGCCGCACAAGCGCTTCAAGATCACCGACGAGGACTGGCGCAACCGCGAGCGCTGGCCGGACTACGAGCGCGCGGTGGCCGACATGATCGACCGCACCAGCACCGAGCGTGCGCCGTGGACCCTGGTCGAGGCCGACAACAAGCGCTTTGCGCGGATCAAGATCCTGCGCACCATTTGCGAGCGGCTCGCCGTGGCGCTGGACTGAGCCGGCCGGCGCTGACGCCGGCGCGGTGAAGGGATTAGAATTCCGCCACAGGCCTGCGGCCATCGGGTCGCCGCAGCACACTCCGGAGCCCCCGTGCAGGACACCCCCGTGATCGATTCCAGCACCGCCGTCGGTGCCGACAGCACCGCCCACTTCGTGGCCTGGGTGCGTGGCGCGGCGCCCTACATCCACGCCTTCCGCGGCAAGACCTTCGTGATCGGCTTCGGCGGCGAGGTGGCGGCCGGCGAGTCGGCGCAGAACCTCGCCTACGACTGCAACCTGCTCGCCGCGCTGGGCATCCGGCTGGTGCTGGTGCACGGAGCGCGCCCGCAGATCGACGCCGAGATGGCGCGCCGCAACCTGGAATCGCGCATCCACAACGGCGTGCGCGTCACCGATGCCGACGCGCTCGACTGCGTCAAGGCGGCCATGGCGGTGACCCGCCTCGAACTCGAAGCGCTACTCTCGCAAGGCCTGCCCAATACCCCGATGGCGGGCAGTTACATGCGCATCACCGGCGGCAATTTCATCACCGCGCGGCCGGTCGGAGTGGTGGACGGGGTCGATTTCCAGTTCACCGGGGCGGTGCGCAAGATCATCGCCAGCGAGATCGCCGCCGACCTGGACCAGCAGAACGTGGTGCTGATCTCGCCGATGGGGGTGTCGCCGGCGGGCGAAATCTTCAACCTGCCGATGGAGGAGGTCGCCGAGGCGGTGGCAGTGGCGCTGCAGGCCGAAAAACTGCTCTACCTGTGCGACGCGCCGGGCCTCCTCGACACCGACCAGCAACTGATCGAGGCCATCACCGCCGATGCCGCCGAGCGCATGCTGATCGCCGGCGAGGGGCTGACCGAGGACCTCGACCTCTACCTGCCGTGCGCGATCCGCGCGGTGCGCAAGGGGGTGAGCCGCGCCCACCTGATCGACCGCGACCGCGACGGCGGGCTGCTGCTCGAATTCTTCACTCACCAAGGGGCGGGCACGGTGGTGTCGCGCGATCCGCTGTTCTGCCTGCGCGAGGCGACGGTCGAGGACGTCGGCGCGCTGGTCAGCCTGCTGGCCCCGCTGGAGAACGACGGCACGCTGGTGCGGCGTAGCCGCGAGTTGCTGGAGCAGGAGATCACCCGTTTTTCGGTGGTCGAATACGACGGCATGCTGGTCGGCTGCTCCGCGCTGTATCCGTTCAGCGAGGCGCGCGCGGCAGAGCTGGCGTGTCTGGCGGTGCTGCCGGAGCATCGTCAGGCCGGGTTGGGCGAAATGCTGCTGCGGCGCATCGAGCGGCGCGCGCGCGAACAGCAACTCGAAGCCCTGTTCGTGCTCACCACGCGTACCGCGCACTGGTTCCGGGAACGTGGCTTCGCCGAGGTCAGCCCGGATCACCTGCCGCAGCAAAAGCGCGATCTGTACAACCTCCAGCGGCGCTCCAAGGTGTTGATGAAATCTATCGCGCCGCGCCCCGGCGGCTGACGGTCGGGACCGGCCGGCGGCGCTTTCCGTTAGAATGCCGGCTCACGGGCAATCGACGAATCGACAGGTGGTGACATGGCAAGAATGGTGAATTGCGTCAAGCTGGGGCGCGAGGCCGAGGGGCTGGCGCGCCAGCCGGTGCCGGGGGCGCTGGGCAAGCGGATTTTCGACAATGTGTCGGAGGAGGCCTGGCAGCAGTGGGTGCGGCATCAGACCATGCTGATCAACGAGAATCGCCTCAACCTGATGGACGCACGGGCGCGCAAGTATCTGGCCGAGCAGATGGAGAAGCATTTCTTCGGCGGCGGCGCGGACGACATCGGCGGTTACGTGCCGCCAGCGGGCTGAGCCTTTCAGGCATAAAAAAAGACGGCGTGGCCGTCTTTTTTTATGCGCGGCGCGCGCCGATCAGCGCGCGGCTTCCTTTTCGATTTCAGCGAGGCCGGCGTGACGCACGTCGCGCCCGTTGACCAGATACACCACATGCTCGGCCATGTTCTTGGCGTGGTCGCCGATGCGCTCGATGGCCTTGGCCATGAACAGGGTGTCGATGCCGCGGGTGATGGTGCGCGGGTCTTCCATCAGGAAGGTGATGAGCTGGCGGATGATGCCCTTGAACTCGGCGTCCACGTCCTTGTCCTGACGCACCACATCGGCGGCGGTGGAGACGTCGAGACGGGCAAAGGCGTCGAGCGTCTTGCGCAGCATGTCGACCGCGATGCTGGCGGCGTGGCGCAGCTCGATGCGCGGCACATAAGGCGTCTCGGCGGTGTGCTGGCGGCGGCTGAGTTTGGCGACTTTCTTGGCTTCGTCGCCGATCCGTTCGAGGTCGGTGATCATCTTGATGACGGTCATCACCAGGCGCAGGTCACCGGCGGTGGGCTGGCGGCGAGCGATGAGGTGGGTGCACGCTTCGTCGAGCTCGACTTCGAGTTCATTGATGCGCTTGTCGTTGTTGATGACCTCGTCGAGCTCGTCAATGTCGCCGCTGGCAAAGCCGTCGAGCGCCCGGGCGATCTGCACCTCGACCATGCCGCCCATCTGCAGCACCCGGGTGCGGATGGTTTCGAGTTCGGCGTCGAATTTCTTGAAGATGTGGTCATTCATGGTATGGGCCAGAGGCGAGTTCATGGTAGTCGTCGAAGGCTAGAAGGGAAATGTGACAGTGTGATGTCATCCGGCGTCGAAGCGTTCGACGCCGCTGGCTGCGGCAAGCAGCAGGGTGTCGGCGCCGCGGCGGGCGAACAGGCCGTTGGTGACCACCCCGACGAGCTGGTCGAGAGTACTTTCCAGCTCGACCGGGCGGGCGATCCGCAGGCCATGCACGTCAATGATGATGTTGCCATTGTCGGTTGTAAACCCTTCGCGCAGCACCGCCTGGCCGCCCAGTGCCTGCAGTGCGCGGGTGATCTGGGCGCGGGCCATGGGAATGACTTCGATCGGCAGGGGAAAGCGGCCCAGACAGTCGACCCGCTTGCTGGCGTCGCAGATGCACACGAAACGCTCGGCCACCGCGGCGACGATTTTTTCGCGGGTGAGTGCGCCGCCGCCGCCCTTGATCATCGCCAGCGTGGGGTCGATCTCGTCGGCGCCGTCGACGTAGACCGGCAGGGTGGTCACCTCATTGAGGTCGAACAGGGGAATGCCGTGCGCCGCCAGCCGCTGGGCGCTGGCCTCGGAGCTGGCGACCGCGCCGCGGATGCGGCCCTTCATCTGGGCGAGGCCGTCGATGAAATGATTGGCGGTCGAGCCGGTGCCGACCCCGACGATGCTGCCGTCGGGCACAAAGGCGAGGGCGGCGTGGGCGGCGGCTTGCTTGAGTTCGTCCTGAGTCATTGCGCTCGGTGGGTGAGTGGATGAGCCCGCATGGTACCGAATCCGGGGCGCTTGTTCAGGTCTGTGCCGGGGTGCTGGCGCTGACCAGATCCTGCGCGCCGTGGATGCTGATGCCATCCGGCAGGTGTAGGGTGCGGGTCGGGAAGGCGATCTGGGCGCCGTGCGATTCGATGATGTGGGCGATGCGCAGCAGAACGTCCTGCTTGATTTCGTCAAACTTCACCCACTGCGTGGTGTGGGTGAAGGTATAGACGAAGAAATCGAGCGAGGAGGCGCTGAAGGCGTCGAAATGGACGATCAGGGTCTGGTCGCTGTCGATGTCGGGGTGGTCGATGAGCATCTGGCGGACATCGTCGGTGATCGCCTGCATGGCGTCGAGATCGTCGTAGCGAATGCCGATGGTGGTCAGGATGCGGCGGTGAGTCATGCGCGAGGGGTTCTCGACCGCGATTTGCGTAAATATCGCGTTGGGGACGTAGATCGGGCGCTTGTCGAAGCGCCGGATGCGGGTCAGCCGCCAGCCGATTTCTTCCACCGTGCCCTCGATCTCCTTGTCGGGCGAGCAGATCCATTCGCCAACGATGAATGGGCGATCGAAGTAGATCATCATCGCGCCAAAGAAATTGGCGAGCAGGTCCTTGGCGGCAAAGCCCACCGCGATGCCGCCGATGCCCCCGAAGGCGAGCACCCCGGAGACGCTGAATCCCAGCGTCTGCATGGCGATCAGCACCGCGGTGATGATCACCGAGAGGCGCAGCAGCTTGGCCACCGCAGAGACCGTGGCCTGGTCGGTCGGCTTGCCGCTTTGCTCGCGATGAGCGACGAGGCTGCGCTCGGTGTTGCGGATCAGGCGGGTGATCATCCACGCCATCAGGGCGATCACGCCGGTTTTGCGGATCGGATCGACGGCCTCGAAGATTGGTGCGTCGGTGTGCGCGCCGACCATGTCGGCGGCAAACGCCAGCCCCAGCAACCACACCAGCAGGCGCAGCGGGCGGCCGAGGGCTTCGAGCGCGGCATCGTCCCACACCAGATTGGTTTGGCGGGCGTGTTTGAGTAGTTGCCCGAAGACGATGCCGAGCGTCAGATTGACCGCCAGCACGGCGAGGACAACGATGAAAACCTGGGTGGTGAGGCTGGTGGCAGCCGGGTCGAGGCCGAGCGACTGGAGCCAGTTCTGGAAAAAATCGAGAGACATGATGCGGGCCCGGGGCGGTCAGTGGGGGGCGATGCCGCGCATCTTAACAGTCTGGGAGGGGATGTGCCGAAGCGCCGCCCGACCGGCGAGGGGCCGGGGCGGCGCGTCGGCGAGGCTGAGGCGTCAGGCGTCGATGCCGCGCACGATCATCGCGGAAATGGTGACCTTGCGCAGCAGGCGCTCGGCGACGCTGCCGAGGAAAATGCGTTGCACCCCGCGTCGGCCGTGAGAGCCGACCACTAGGAGATCGGCGTGCAGGTCCTTGACGGCGTGCACGATCTGCTCCGAGGTCGAGAGGTGTTCGGAGGTGAGCAGCTGCGCCTTGGGCGTGGCGCCGGCGGCCTGGGCGATGGCGACCGCGCCATCCAGGACGGCCTGACCTTCCTTGATCAGTGCGCTCTGAACCGCGTCGCGACTGCCCAGGGTGGTGCGGGTGAAGTGGGAGAACAGCGCTTCATCCACGGCGTGAACGATGGTGAGCTCGGCGTTGCTGCCTTTGGCCAGGGCTACGGCTTCGCCAATGGTGCGGGTGGAGGTGGGGCTGTCGTCGACAGCGACGAGGATGTGCTTGTACATCGGTGGCCTCAATGCAGGTGGTTGGAGTTCGCTCAAGAGGCTATCACCGCGCGCGCGCGGGTGTTATCGGCGTTTTCCCCAAGAGCGCGTTAGCGTAGCAGGGATCGACAACGAAAAAGCCCCCGCCGAGGCGGGGGCTTTGAAACCACGCAGCTGCGTGATGTCGGCTTAGTGGCCGGTCGCAGCACCTGCACCGCGCGGGGTGCGGATGGATTCGACCAGTTCCTGGATGTGCGCCGGGCACTCCGGGGTCATCTTCATGACGATGATGGCAACCGCGAAGTTCACCAGAGCGCCGATGGTGCCGAAGGCGTTCGGCTGGATGCCGAGGAACCAGTTCGGACCCAGGTCGCCCAGGAACTCGGTGCCCTTCACGAAGAAGATGCCCTTGTGCTGGAACACGTACAGCATGGTGACAGCGATACCCGCGATCATGCCGGCGATGACGCCTTCCTTGTTCATGCGCTTGTAGAAGATACCCATCATCAGCGCCGGGAAGATCGATGCACCGGCCAGACCGAAGGCGATCGCCACCGTACCTGCCGCGAAGCCCGGGGGGTTCAGGCCGAGGTAACCGGCGCACGCGATGGCGACTGCCATGGCGACACGACCTGCGTTCAGCTCGAATTTGTCCGAGATGTGCGGCATGAAGATGCCCTTCATCAGGTCATGCGAGATCGCGGACGAGATGGCGAGCAGCAGACCGGCAGCGGTCGACAGTGCGGCGGCAAGACCACCGGCTGCGACCAGGGCAATCACCCAGTTCGGCAGCTTGGCGATTTCCGGGTTGGCCAGCACGATGATGTCGCGGTCGACCTTGACCATCTCGTTGCCTTTCCAGCCGAAGGATTCGGCCTTCTTGACCATTTCCGGGTTCTTGTCGTTGTAGTACTGGATGCGGCCGTCGCCGTTCTTGTCTTCGAACTGCAGCAGACCGGTCTTTTCCCAGTTCTTGAACCACTGCGGACGGTTTTCGTAGGCCAGGTTGCCTTCCGGCGAACCGACTTCACCCGTCTGGATGGTGGCGTGCAGGTTCAGGCGAGCCATCGCGCCGACAGCCGGAGCGGTCGTGTAGAGGATCGCGATGAACACCAGCGCCCAGCCAGCGGACGAACGAGCGTCAGCGACCTTGGTCACCGTGAAGAAGCGAACGATCACGTGCGGCAGACCGGCGGTACCGATCATCAGCGACACGGTGAACAGGAACATGTTCAGCGTG
>JAGRFO010000031.1 GCA_020446005.1 Rhodocyclaceae bacterium
GCGCGGGCCGTGGGGCGCTGCCTGTTGCGGTTCGGTAAGCGGAACGATACCCATGCCTGCACCTGTAGAAGTTGTATCGCACAAGCCTAGGATTCGATGCGCGCCGCCGCCTTGCCCCGCGTCAATTCGTCCTGCCGATCACCTCGCGCGGCTGCGCGGCGTTTCTCGCCCGACGCCGCCGCCTTATACTCCCGCCTGTGTTCAGCATTTTCGTTCGGCCGTTTCGAATCAACGCAGAGGCACCGGATGCCGGCCTTGTCATTGTCGAGTGAAGACGAATCAGCCTTGCTCCGCATCGTCTGCGAGCAACTGCCGGATGCCGTCTACCTGATCGAGCCGGACAGCTCCCGCATCGTCTTCTGCAATGCCGCGGCTCATCTCGACCTGGGGATGGCGCGTGACGAGGTGCTCGGCCACTCGGTGTTGAGCCTGCAGAAGGATGTCGTCGGCCCCGACCAATGGCGCCAGATCGCCGCGGTCATCCGTGAGGGCGATTGCTACGTCTTTGTCGGCCGGCATCGCCACAAGGCCGGCCACGAGGTGTCGGTCGAGGTCCATACCCGGCCAATCAAGGTCGGCGGGCGCGAGTATTTTCTCTCGGTGGCTCGCGACATCAGCGCCCGGCGCTCACGCGAGCATGAGCTGTTGTCGCGCGAGGCGCAGCTGCGTTTCGCGCTCAACGAAGCCACCGACGGACTGTGGGACTGGGATATCGAGGCCGACGCACTCTATTTCAGCCCTCAGTTGAAGCGCATGCTCGGCTACGGGCCGCACGAAATGGCTGCGCCGCGCCTGTCGGACTGGAGCGACAATATCCATCCTGACGATGCACGCCGCGTCATGCAGACGCTCACGGACCATATCGCCGGGCTGCGGGAGCGCTACGATTGCGAGTACCGTTTGCGCAATCGCAATGGCCATTTCCTGTGGGTACGTGACCGAGGTCGAGTGTGCGCGCGCAGCGAGGATGGCAGGCCGATTCGTATCGCGGGCATGGTGCATAACACCACCGAGCACAAGCAGCTCGAGGTCGAACTGCAGCGTCTTGCCAGCCACGACAGCCTCACCGGCCTGCTCAACCGCCGCGAGAGCGAGGTCATCGTGCCGACCCAGTTGCGGCTGTGCCGGCGCCTCGGGCTCGGCATGGGGCTGGCGATGATCGACGTCGATCACTTCAAGCGGATCAACGATGTGCATGGCCATCTGGCCGGTGATGAGGTCCTGCGCGGGGTGGCGACCTTGATTGCGGGCTCGATCCGCAACGCCGACCACCTCTTCCGCTGGGGCGGCGAGGAGTTCCTGCTGGTTTGCGTGGACGTCGCGCAGGACGAGATGCTGGCGTTGGCAAGCAAACTGCGGCAAGGACTGGCCGAGGCTGCCTGGCCCGGGGTCGAGGGGCTGGTCAAGGTCGATGCGAGCATCGGGGTTGCCTGTTTTCCGGATTTCGGTGATGCCGGCGAACTGCTGTTGGCCGCGGATCGCGCGCTCTATCGCGCCAAGACGCTCGGCCGCGGCCGGGTCGAACTCGCCACGCGCGAAGCGGGCAGGGCCTGAGCCTGTGCCGCTATTGCGCTGCCTTGCCCGTTGATTGCTTCTCCTCGTAGCTTCGCAGCCGGGTGTCGTATCGCTCCCGATCGGCCTTCGCTTGTGCGGCGCGCCGCGCCGCGGCCGCCTGTGCCGCTGAACGCCGCGCTGCATCCTGCGCGGCAAGGGCGCGACGGCTGGCTGCGGTGTCCCCGGGGGTGGTTTTCGAAACCGGTTGTTCGGTGCGCGCCTTGATGCGCAGTGGCGGAGCGGCGGTGGTGGGGGTGAGGCTTCGCTCCGCCGAAGCCGGCGCCGAAATGGCGGCCTGGCGGCGCTTTACGCCGAGCTCGAGTTGGTGCGCCTGACGCTCGAGCGCACGCGCCCTGCGCACCTCGGCCAGTTTCGCTTCGCGCGCATCCTTCAGGCAGCGGTTCACCTGAAAGGCCGCATGGCACTCGGGTTTCCTGCGTTCTTCCTCCCGATCTGCATGCGCCCTCAAGCTCGTGGCTTCGCGTCGCAGCGCCGTGGCCCGTTCCAGCACCTGCCGATCGCTGGCAGGGGGCGGTTGGGCGGCGGTGGATGATCCGGCGAGCAGGGCGAGCAAGGCGAGGGCGGCAATTCTCATGGGGTGAAAGGCAGCGTGGGAGGTGAACGTCTAAAATACCCGATTTCGCTGTCGAACCTGCTGTTGGTGATTCAGATTCGCCCGCTGCGCCTCGCGCGCCGCACCAAGATCCCCGTCAAGGATGCCAGCCTGCCGCTTGACCCTGGGTGGACGATCGGACTCACGGGTGGCAGTGGCAAGGCCAGCCCCTTTGCGCTGCGGTGCGGTGAGTCGCACCAGGGCAGCGGCGATCTCGAGACGCGCCATGCACTTGTGCTGGCGCGACGTGAATGCCAGGTCGGCATGGCCATCGTTTCCCACCGCCGCGACCGTCTGACGCGCGAGCGCGCCGCCCGCTCCGAAGCCGCACCTTCTTGTTGCAGGATCTGCTCAAGCCTCGGGCAGGGCTTGCAGCGCAGATCGACGAAGCGGCGTTTCGGTGGCTCGGGCTGCACCAACTGCTGGAGGCCTCGCCTGGCGAACGAGTCTGGAACTGTTGTCGGAAATCGACGCCCGTCAATAGCCAAAACCAATCAACGATATTCCAACAATCAATTGGATTCATTGGTTGGCGCTTTCTAAGATGTCGATGTTGTCTTTAACACCACTTACGGAGAAATACTGATGGCAAGTCTCATCAACACCGAAATCAAGCCTTTCAAGGCAACCGCCTATCACAACGGCAAGTTCGTGCCGGTCAGCAGCGATGACCTCAAGGGCAAGTGGTCGGTGGTGTTCTTCTACCCGGCCGACTTCACCTTCGTGTGCCCGACCGAGCTCGGCGATCTGGCGGACTACTACCCGCAGCTCAAGGACATGGGGGTGGAAGTGTACTCGGTGTCGACCGACACCCACTTCACCCACAAGGCCTGGCACGACGCCTCGGAGACGATCAAGAAAATTGGCTACCCGATGATCGGCGATCCGACCGGCACCATCTCGCGCAACTTCGAGGTGATGATCGAGGCAGAAGGCCTCGCGCTGCGCGGCACCTTCGTGATCAACCCGGAAGGCGAGATCAAGGTCGCCGAGATTCACGATCTGGGCATCGGCCGTGACGCCAAGGAGCTGGTCCGCAAGATTCAGGCCGCGCAGTACGTGGCCTCCCACCCGGGCGAAGTGTGCCCGGCCAAGTGGACCCCGGGCGAGCAGACGCTGGCGCCGTCGCTCGATCTGGTCGGCAAGATCTGATCCGTCGCCCGCCGCCTCCGGGCGGCATCCCCGAATGCCCGGGGCGCAGGTCCCGGGCATTTGTTTGCCTGAATTCTGACATGGAGGCCATCATGCTCGACGCCAATCTCAAACAACAGCTCGCCACGTATCTGAAAAATGTTACCCGCCCGATCGATCTGGTCGCCCAGGTCGATGATGGCGCCGGGTCGGCGCAGATGCTCGCCCTGCTGCGCGAGATCGCCGGCCTGTCGGACATGATCGAAGTGAGCGAATTGCGCGATGGCGACGCGCGTACCCCGTCCTTCGCGGTCACCCGGCGCGGCGAGGACACCGGCGTGTGCTTCGCCGGCATCCCGATGGGGCACGAGTTCACCTCGCTGGTGCTGGCGCTGCTGCAGGTTGGCGGCCACCCGCCCAAGGTCGAGCCGGAACTGATCGAGCAGATCCAGTCGCTCGACGGTGATTTTGAGTTTGTCACCTACATCTCGCTCTCGTGCCAGAACTGCCCGGAGGTGGTGCAGGCGCTCAACCTCATGGCGGTGCTCAACCCGAACGTGCGCCACGCCATGGTCGATGGCGCGCTGTTCCAGGAAGAGGTCGAGTCCATGAAGATCATGGCTGTGCCGACCGTTTATCTGAACGGTCAGGAATTCGGTCAGGGTCGCATGACGCTCAAGGAAATCCTCGGCAAGGTCGACTCCGGCGCGCAGGCCAAGGCGGCCGCAAAGCTGGCCGAGAAGGATCCATACGATGTGCTCATCGTCGGCGGTGGTCCGGCCGGCGCGGCGGCGGCCATCTACGCGGCCCGCAAGGGCGTGCGCACCGGCGTGCTGTCGGAGCGTTTCGGCGGCCAGGTGATGGACACCCTGGCGATCGAGAACTTCATCTCCGTGAAAGAGACCGAGGGCCCCAAGCTGGCCGCAGCACTCGAGCAACACGTCAAACAGTATGACGTCGAGATCATGGATGGCTTCCGTGCCGAAGCGCTCGTACCGGGCGCGATGACCGAAATCAAGGTGGCCGGCGGCGGCAGCCTCAAGGCCAAGTCGGTGATCATTGCCACCGGCGCCCGCTGGCGCGAAATGAATGTGCCGGGCGAGCGCGAGTACCGGGGCAAGGGCGTGGCCTACTGCCCGCACTGCGATGGCCCTCTGTTCAAGGGTAAGCGCGTGGCCGTGATCGGCGGGGGCAATTCCGGCGTCGAGGCCGCCATCGACCTGGCCGGCATCGTCGCCCATGTCACTCTGCTCGAATTCGCCGACGCCCTGCGTGCCGACGCGGTGTTGCAGGCCAAGCTCAAGAGCCTGCCCAACGTGAGCATTCACACCATGGCGCAATCGACCGAGGTGACCGGCGCCGATGGCAAGGTCAATGGCCTGACCTACACCGACCGCAACACCGGCGAGTCGCACCACGTGGAACTCGAAGGCATCTTTGTGCAGATCGGTCTTTTGCCCAACACCGACTGGCTCAAGGGCACGGTCGAGCTCACGCGTTTTGGTGAGATCGAGGTCGATCCGCGCTGCGAAACCAGTCTGCCGGGCGTGTTCGCGGCGGGGGACGCCACCACCGTGCCCTACAAGCAGATCATCATCGCCATGGGCGAGGGCTCCAAGGCGGCGCTGTCCGCCTTCGACCACCTGATCCGCAGCTCCGCGCCGGCCGAGGTTTCCGTCGCGGCGTGACGGGGTGTGCGTCGGTCCGGCGGTTGCGCCTCGAACGGGCCCTGCGGGGCCCGTTTTTACGTGCCGGCGAGCCCTGCGCGGGCCCAATGAAAGTGGCGCGGGGCGGGGTCTTCGTCTTGCCAGGCGCCGGCGCGGTGGGCGTTCAGGGCGGCGCGCAGGCGCTCGGCGTCCTCGTCCTGAAAGCCGCGCTTGAAGTCGGTGAGGATCAGCCGTGAGCGGGTCGGCCAGTTGCCCGGCGCGTCGTCGATCGCCAGCCAGGGGGCGTCGCAGGTCGCGTGGCTGGCCAGCCATTGGCGGGCCTCGGTTTCGCGCAGCCCGAAAAAGCTGTGCCCGGACTTGGGCAGCAGCAACGGCGTGACCCCGGCGATGCGCGGGCGGATGTCTTCGGCAAAGCGGGCGCTCAGGCGCGCCAGCGAGAACATGGTGCGCCAGTCGGAGGTGATCACCACCCGGCACTCCTCAAACTCGCGCAGCACCGCCTCGATGCGCGGCAGGCAGCGGAAATCTTCCACCTCGCGCCACGGGTGGGTGACGCCGTCGAAGTCGAGAAAAACGTACACGTCTGGTCGGGACATCGCTTGGGCTCCTGTTGATCCTGATTCTAGCCTTCGATTGTTGCAACGCAGAAAAAATTTCGTGACGTCATCCGATTGACGTCAGTTTTTGGCTAAAGTTTAGGACCAACAGTGCGATTAAACGTTTAAGTGGATTTGTTGCGTCGCAGTATTTCTGACCTCATCAGGGAGAAAACCATGACCCCCATCGTCGACCTCAGCGGCAAAGTCGGCCTCGTGACCGGCATCGCCAACGAAAAATCGATCTCGACCGGCGTTGCCGAATCGTGTGTCGAAGCCGGCGCCAAGCTGGTGATCACCTACCAGAACGACAAGACTCGCGCCTTCATCGAGCCGATCGTCCATCGTCTCGGGATCGAGCATGTGTACCCCCTCGACGTGACCCGGCCGGAGACCATGGACGAGGTTCAGGTGCAGATTGGCGCCCATTTCGGCAAGCTCGATTTCGCCATCCACAGCATGGCCTTCGCCAAGCGCGACGACCTCCACGGCCGGGTGGTGGACACCTCCGCCGACGGCTTCGCGCTGGCGATGGATGTGTCCACCCACTCCTTCGTGCGCTTGGCCAAGATGGTCGAGCCGCTGATGGAGCAGGCCGGCGGCGGATCGCTGGTGACGATGACCTACCTGGGCTCCGAAAAAGTCATCGCCAACTATGGCGTGATGGGTCTGTGCAAGGCCGCCCTCGAAGCCGCCACGCGCTACATGGCCTGCGAGCTGGGTCAGAAAAACATCCGCGTCAACGCGGTGTCGCCCGGCCCGCTGATGACCCGCGCCGCCTCCGGCATCGCGCGCTTCGATGACCTGATGGCCTCGGCCGTCGAGCGTGCGCCGATGCACGCGCTGGTCACGCCGGAGGACATCGGCGCGCTGACCGCCTTCCTGGTCTCCGACGCCGGTCGGCTGGTCACCGGCGGGGTGCACTTCGTGGACGCGGGCTACAACATCGTCGGCTAGACTCAAACGCCATGCCGCGCACCGACAGCGCCCGACAACGTTTCGGGCGCGCCGACCTCCTCTTCGCCGACCCCGTGCCGCCGCATCCGCTGCTCGACGGGCTGGTGGAGATCGGTCGCGGCGAGTACAGCATCGTCCTCGACAAGGGCGACGGTGCGCGGGTGCTCAAGCTGGTCAGCTCGCCGGCGGACTATTTCCTGTACACCGCCGAGGACCGTCCGCGCGGGCCGCACTTTCCGGTCGTGTTCGCCGACCATGGCGTCGTCGGTCGCGCCTCCACCGGCTACCTGCTGCACCTGATCGAGATGGAGCGGCTCTACCCGATCCTCCCGGACGGCCGCGCCGCGCAGACCGCCGACGCCCTGATGGACGCCTTCTGGGCGGGCTGCCGCAAGTGGGCCCGGCTCGGCCCGGAGATGGGGCGCGTGGCCCTCTTCAACCTTGCCGAACACCCCCCCGCCGCCATCGCCGGCAGCGTTCTCGACGCCCTGCGCGCGCTGTCCGATTTCATCGACGCCTATCAGGTGCGCCCCGATATCCTCAGCGACGGCAACCTGATGGTGCGCAGCGACGGCACGCTGGTTTTTTCCGATCCGGTGTTTCTGGGTTGAGCGCCCAAGCATACCGATTGAGTACCCTGATTGTATTTTTCTAAATCGTGACTATGATGGGCATACGTCATATTTGGAGAAAAAGCACATGCGTTCAGTTCAGATCGGGATGGGTGTGGTGGCGCTGCTGACCAGCGGCGTGCTGAATGCGGCGGTGTACTCGGTGACCGAGTTCAATCTGTGGAAAGGCGGCACCTTCGCCGATTGGGCGACCAGCCTGACCGATCCGTCGCTGGGTTTGAACGACCAGTTCGACAACGGCGACCCGCTGGTTGGGCCGTTCTATACCGGCTTGACCACGGCCGCCAACTACCTGCCGCGCAATTTCCAGGCGGGTCTGGGTCTTACCGAGTCGGGCGGCGTGTTGCAGATGGATACCGATTTTGCGCTGCCATCGACCGGGGCTGGTGGAGCGTCCGGTCCGGCGGCCGGCCTGCGTTTGCTGAGCAACGTCGATTCCAGCCAGACCAATGCCAGCGGCGGCATTCTCGGCCTGCACAAGTCGGCTTCGTTCGCCGTGGCGGCGGCATTCGAGCTGCAGATTCCGCCGCTGACGGGGCAATACGGCATTCGCCTGTTCGACAGTTTCTCGGATGGCACTGAGGACAACCAGAACGACTATCTCGATTTCCGGGTGGTCTCGACCAATCAGGGGCCGGTGGTCTGGCTGCGGCATCAGGATTTTGAGCAAGGCATCGCTCCGGTGCTGGCCGCGCATTCGCTCGCAGCCCCCGCCGGCGCGACCCAGATCTATCTGACGTTGGCGCACCAGCAGGCCAACTCCGGCTTGATCGACGCCTACTACGGGTATCGCGACGCGTCTGGCGCGTTGATCGGCGCGCCGGTGTATCTGGCCTCAAAGAGCATTTTTCATGGCGAGGATTTCACCCGCGTCGAGCTGCGGGCGATCGCGCCGGTGCCCGAGCCGCTGAGTGGCGTGATGATGCTCGCCGGTCTGGGCGTGCTCGCGGCCATGGGCCGTCGCGCTCGCGCCTGATGCTGAGCGGAGTGGGATGTCAGCCCGGCGGCAGGCGCGCCAGCAAGGTGCGCATGTCGCGGTCCAGCGCCGGGGTGCTGCCCCGGGCCGCGAGGCCGCGGGTGAGCAGGACGCGGGCTGGTTCGAAGCGGTCTTCGGCGAGGATCTCGAAAGCCTGCTTGTACAGCCGCAGGGCGTGATCGTCGGGCAGCGCGTCGAGCGCTTGCCAGGTGGCGATGGCTTCGTCGAAGCGGCTGCGGGTGATCTGCAGCAGGCCGAGGTGAAAGCGCGCGGCGTGCAGCTCGGCGTCGAGGCCAAGGGCACGGGTCATCTGCGCTTCGGCTGCGTCGAACAATTCCAGATGGGCGAACTCGGCGCCGAGCTGATAGGCGATGGCGGCGTGGTCGGGATGTTGCGCTGCGCCGTCCTTGAGCAGGCGCAGGGCAGTGGTGTGGTCGTCGGCATTGGCGGCGGCGAGCGCCTGGTCGAGCAGACGGTCGGCGGTGTCGGTCATGGCGGGGGTCCGGCGTGGTGTGAAGGGCGCATTGTGCCGCATTCGCACGGTGTGCAGCCGGTCATGCGTTTTGCAAAGCGATGATGCGAAACCGCGCATGTCGCGGCTTCAGCCGGCTTCGTACCAGTCCCTGCTGGCGTTGACCACCCGCACCACCAGCAGCATCACCGGCACTTCGATGAGCACCCCGACCACCGTGGCCAGCGCCGCGCCCGATTCGAAGCCGAACAGGCTGATGGCCGCGGCGACGGCCAGTTCGAAGAAGTTCGAGGCGCCGATCAGCGCCGACGGGCAGGCCACGTTGTGTTTCTCGCCCACCTTTTTGTTGAGCCAGTAGGCCAGCGCGGAATTGAAGAGCACCTGGATGAGGATCGGTACCGCCAGCAGGGCGATGACCAACGGCTGGCTGAGGATGGCTTCGCCCTGGAAGGCGAACAGCAGCACCAGCGTAAGCAGCAGGGCGCCGATCGACCAGGGGCCGATGCGCGCCATGGCGGCGTCGAAGGCCGCCTGACCCTTCGATAGCAGGTGCTTGCGCCACAGCTGGGCGAGCGCGACCGGGATGACGATGTACAGCGCCACCGAGGTGAGCAGGGTGTCCCACGGCACGGTGATGGCGGAGATGCCCAGCAGCAGGCCGACCAGTGGCGCGAAGGCGAACACCATGATGGTGTCGTTGAGGGCGACCTGCGAGAGCGTGAACAGCGGGTCGCCCTGGGTGAGGCGGCTCCACACGAACACCATCGCCGTGCACGGCGCGGCGGCGAGCAGGATCAGGCCGGCGATGTAGCTGTCGATCTGGTCGGCGGGGAGCATCGGCGCGAACAGGTGGCGGATGAACAGCCAGCCCAGGAAGGCCATCGAGAACGGCTTGACCAGCCAGTTGACGAACAGCGTGACGCCGATGCCGCGCACGTGCTGGCGTACCTCGTGCAGGGCGCCGAAGTCGACCTTGACCAGCATCGGGATGATCATCACCCAGATGAGCAGGCCGACCGGCAGATTCACCTGGGCCACTTCCATGCGGCCCACCGCGCGGAACACGTCGGGGGCGAACTGGCCGAGCGCGATCCCGGCCACGATGCACAGGAACACCCAGAGGGTCAGGTAGCGCTCGAAGAGGCTCATCGGCGCGCCGGCGGCCAGCTTGGCGGTGACTTCACACTGGGCTGACACGGGCGACGTCCTCCAGGCCGAGAACCTCGCGCACCGCCGGCACCAGCCGCGCACGAATGTCGTCACGCACCGCGATGAAGCGCTCCAGCGGCTCGCCGTGGGGGTCGTGGAAGGGCACGTGAATGCGGGAGATCGGGCGCGGAAAGACCGGGCAGCTCTCGCGGGCGTTGTCGCACACCGTCACCACCAGATCGATCGGCTCGTCGAGCACCGCGTCGATGTCCTTGGGATGAAGTCCGGCGGTGGGCAGGCCGGCGAGGCGGAGTGCCTCGATGGCCCCGTCGGCGACGGTCGCTTGCGGCGCGGTGCCGGCCGACAGGGCGCGCAGCGCGCCGTCGAAGGCGTGGTTGAGGATGGCCTCGGCCATCTGGGAGCGGCACGAGTTGCCGGTGCATAGGATGAGAACGGTTTTTTGCGCGGTCATGACGTGGCGGTTTTACAGGCGGCGGTTTGGGGCAGACAGGCGTCGCCCTGGCAGCAGTTGTGGGTGAGAAAGTGGAGCAACTCGTCCATGGCGTTGAAGTTGGCCGAGTAGTGGATGAAACGGCTCTCCCGCTCGCCCTGGATGAGCCCGACCCGGCTCAGGTGGGCGAGGTGGAAGGACAGTGTGGCCGGAGCGAGACCGAGCGTGTCTCCGATCGCGCTGGCGTTCATGCCGCCCGGCCCGGCCTCGACCAGCAGGCGAAAGACCGACAGCCGGGATGCGTGCCCCAGCGCGGCGAGCCGTTCGGCGGCGTGGATGGTTTTCATGGAGGGTTCCACATGGCCGGGATGTCGAGGCGTCCGGTGAGCACCATTTTATTTTGACGATTCGATTATTATCGAAATATGGGCGGTGACGCATGAATTTTTCGTGACACGCAACGACCCGATCGACTACCCGTCGGCGCATGTTGGCGGTAACGTAGCGGCAACACACCGTCGAGGCGTACGCCATGAGTGAGGTTCTGAAGGCCCTGCGCGCCGCGCTGGGGGATGACGCGGTGATCGCCGGACCGGCGCTGGCGGCACGCGCCACCAGCTATTGGGACGCCGCGCCCACGCGGGCGCGTGCCCTCGTCCGCCCGCGCGATACCGCCGAGGTCAGCCGCACGCTGGCGATCTGCCACGCCCACGATCAGCCGGTGGTCACTCAGGGCGGGCTGACCGGCTGCGTGGCCGGCGCGGTGGCGGGGGCGGGCGAGGTGATCCTGTCGCTCGAACGCATGAACGCCATCGAAGCCATCGACCCGCTCGGCGCCACCGCCACGGTGCAGGCCGGGGTCACGCTACAGGCGGTGCAGGAGGCGGCGAGGTCGCATGAGCTCTTGTTCGCCCTCGATCTGGGGGCGCGCGGCAGCTGCACCATCGGCGGCAACGTGGCCACCAACGCCGGCGGCATCAACGTGCTGCGCTACGGCATGATGCGCCATCTGGTGCTCGGGCTGGAGGCGGTGCTGGCCGACGGCACGGTGATCTCCAGCCTCAACCGGATGCTCAAGAACAACGCCGGTTATGACCTCAAGCAACTGCTGATCGGCACCGAGGGCACCCTCGGAGTGGTGACCCGGGTGGTGCTGCGGCTGCATCCGCTGCCAGTCAGTTGCGATGCGGCGCTGGTGGCGGTGGACAGTTTTGAGCGGGTGACCGCGCTGCTCGCGCACATGCAGCGCGAGTTGGCCGGCACGCTGAGCGCCTTCGAGGTGATGTGGAATGCTTACTACCGCGCCGCCACCGAGGCCGGCGGTCACCGCGCGGCGATGGGGCGCGAGCATCCGTTCTATGTGTTGCTGCAGGCCGAAGGGGCCGATCCGGCGGGCGACGCGGCGCGCTTCTCGCGACTCCTCGAAGCGGCGCTGGAGGCGGGGCTGATCGTCGATGCGGTGATTCCGCAGTCGGTGGGCGAGCGGCGCGCGTTGTGGGCGGTGCGCGAGAATTTCGAAGCCATGCTCGCCGGTCGCCCGACCTTTCTGTACGACGTGAGCCTGCCGGTGAGCGCGATGGCGGCCTACGCCGAGGCGGTGCAGGCGGCGTGCGCGGCGCGCTGGCCGCAGGGGCGCTGCATCGTGTTCGGCCACATCGCCGACGGCAACGTGCACCTCTTCGTCCAGCCCGGTGATGCGGCGGCGACCCACGCCGACAGTGACGCCATCGTCTATGCGCCGCTGGCCGGCTGTGAGGGCTCGGTGTCGGCCGAGCACGGCATCGGCACCGAGAAGATCGGCTGGCTGTCGCGCAGCCGCAGCGCGGCGGAAGTGGACCTGATGCGCCTGCTCAAGCGCAGTCTCGATCCGAAGAACCTGCTCAATCGAGGGCGGGTGTTGCCGCCGCCATGAGCGCGCCGGCGCAGTCGCGCCAGTACAGCAGCGCGGCGTAATAGCCCGCCCACACGCAGCCGTTGCAGCCGCGTCCGCAGCAGGTGGTGGGCACCGGAGGCGGCGGGCGCAGGGTGAGGCCGTGCGCGCTGAGCGCGGATGAAATGCCCGCCACCAGCGCTTCCGCCTCGACGCGTGTGGCGGGGGTGGTGGCGAACAGCGCGCGGGCCGTCATCAGTGGCGGGTGAGTTTGTCCAGAATGCCCATCGCGAAGGCCGAGGCGACGAAGGTGAGGTGGATGATGACGTACCACAGCAGCTTGTCGTTCTCGAGGTTGGCGGCGTTCATGAACACCTTGAGCAGGTGGATCGAGGAGATCGCCACGATCGACGCGGCGACCTTGTTCTTGAGGCTGGAGGCGTCCATCTTGCCCAGCCAGCTGAGCTTTTCGCTGTCCTCGCCGATGTCGAGCTGGGAGACGAAGTTCTCGTAGCTCGAGAACATCACCATCACCAGCAGGCCGCCGACCAGCGCCATGTCGATCAGCGACAGGATCACCAGCACCAGATCGGCCTCGGCCATCTCGAAGGTGTGCGGCAGCAGGTGCGCCAGCTCCTGGAAGAACTTGAGGCCCAGCGCCAGCAGCGCCAGGCTCAGGCCGATGTAGATCGGTGCCAGCAGCCAGCGCGAGGCGTACATGCCGCGTTCAATGAGTTTCTCGATCATCAATCCATGTCCGTTTCGGAAGCGTCAGGGGCGGCATTGTAGGGGTTTTTGGTGAACGATGGGCGAGGCGGGCGCATGCTATGGTGAGCGCCGGAACACACCGGAATCGAACCCATGCTGCTCAGAATCGATGTCATCGCCGACTTCATCTGCCCGTGGTACCACGTCGGCGAGGCGCGCCTGCGCGCGGCGCTGCAGATGCTCGCCGAGCGCGCGCCGGAGGTGAGGGTGGAGATCAACCGCCTGCCGTTCTTTCTCGACCCCACCACGCCGCCGGAAGGTTACCCCTACCAGCCCTATCTGGAGCGCAAGTTCGGGAGCGCCGAGGCGGTGGCGCGG
The DNA here is from genome assembly GCA_020446005.1 of Rhodocyclaceae bacterium. Taxonomy (GTDB): domain Bacteria; phylum Pseudomonadota; class Gammaproteobacteria; order Burkholderiales; family Rhodocyclaceae; genus Nitrogeniibacter. Next base: position 13,155 of record JAGRFO010000031.1, read on the forward strand.
CTGCAGGCGCAGGTGGCCGCCGCCGGCGCGCAATCCGGCGCGGCGTTCAATTTTCCGGCGATTGCGCTGCGCCCGAACACCGAGCCCGCGCACCGCCTGATCCAGCACGTGCAGGGCGCGGGGGCCGACGCGGTGGCGGTGTCGCGGCTGGTGCAGTTCATCTATTCGGCCTATTTCGAGCAGGGACGCGATATCGGCCAGCCCGCCGAGCTGGCACGTCTGGCGCTCGGAGCGGGGCTCGGCGAGATGGGGCTGGAGGCCTGGCTGGCGAGCGATGATGGCGCCGACGGCGTGGCTGAACTGGTCGCGCAGGTGCAGGCGCTGGGGGTCGAAGGGGTGCCCTTCTTCGTGTTCGACCAACGCCTCGCGGTGTCGGGCGCGCACCCGCCGGAGCACCTCCTCGACGCCATGCGGCAGGCCCTCGCCGGCGACAGCGCACGCTGAAGATCGTGGCGCGGCACGGTGCTGTCGCGCCTTTGGCCGCGCTCAAGGCAGTCAAAACGAGCCCAAAGAAATGGCTTGTTTCAAATCAATAAATACGATACATTCTCATTCGCATTGACGAGAACGAAGATTCTCGCCCGGGGTCAGGTCCGTTTTTTCTCCGGTGTCTTTGCCCGATAGCCAGCCAAACGCCAGCCAACCGTTTTCAACCCCATCGCAGAAGGATGGTTCGCAGACGCGCATTGGCTGGGCCCGCCGCGGGGCTGTCGCCGGACTTGTCCGGCGCATTTCATGACGTGAAGCGTTCTGCCGCAGGGCTGCCCACGGGCGCATGCGGTGGGCGCTGGGCGTCACCGGTTCTTGCATCTGCTGCCGTGCTTCGGTGTTTATCCGCTGCAGGTAGAGATGACCCAAAAATCCCGTAACGCCAAGATTCCCGCCAGTTTCCGTGTTCAATCCCGCGCCCCGGTCGGCGCCGTGACCCGCACCGGTCTAGCGCTGGGGGTGTCGACCGCCGTGTTGATGCCGATGGCCAGCGCCCAGACCGCCGCCGAGGCGGTGCTCGCCCCGGTGACGGTGACCGAAACCGCGATCGACCCCAATCCCAACGCCGAGCCCGGCGTGCCCTACAAGGCCAAGACTTCCGGCGATGCGCGCCACACCCGGCCGCTGGCCGAGACGCCGCAGACCATCACCGTGCTGACCCAGCAGCAGATGCTCGACACCGGCCGCAGCGATCTGCGCGACATCCTGCGCGCCCAGCCGGGCATCACGCTGGGTACGGGCGAGAACGGCAACGCCTTTGGCGACCGCTACATCATTCGCGGCCAGGAGGCGCGCAGCGACGTGTTCGTGGACGGCTTGCGCGACCCCGGCATGACGGTGCGCGAGAGCTTCGCCGTCGAGCAACTGGAAATCACCAAGGGGCCGAGTTCGACCTTCGCCGGGCGTGGCGCGACCGGCGGGGCGATCAACGCGATCACCAAGCAGGCCACCACCGACGTCGACTTCACCAAGCTGTCGGCCGGCGTGGGCAGCGACGCGTACCGCCGCCTGAGCGCCGACACCAACTACGTGCTCACCGACAACGCCGCGGTTCGGGTGAACCTGATGCACAGCTTTCAGGACGTGCCCGATCGCAGCCCGGCGGACCGCGAGCGCAACGGGGTGGCGCTGTCCTTCAACCTGAAGCCGGTCGATGCGCTGGACATCACCGCCGACTACTACCATCTCTCGGCGCACGACAAGCCCGATCTGGGCGCATGGCTGGAGAACGGCAAGCCCCGGGCCAATGTGCCGGTGTATGCGCAGGACCAGGACTTCCTCGATTCGACCATCGATACCTACACCGTGCGCGCGGTCTACACCCTCGACCCGGCGGTGCGGATCTCCAACCTCACCCGCTACGGCACCACCTCCAACGGCTACGTGGCCACCGGCGCGCGCGGCGGGGCGACCACCCACGCCACCAACCCGACCGGGGTGTACACCACCGCCACCCTCAGCACCCATCAGGGCTGGCAGGAGGTGAGCTACTTCGCCAACCAGACCAACCTGTACGTGGAGCAGGAGATCGCCGGGATGAAGCACGAATTCATCTTCGGCCTGGAGTATGCCGACCACAGCGTGCTCAACGGCGTCTATAGCGTGAGCAACGATTCGAACTGCGTGGTGACCGGGCGGACCGGCAATGCCAGCAACGGGGTGTGCCTCTACGATGCATCCGGCGCGCAGGTGGCCAACATCGGCTCGCTGATGAACCGGCAGATCACGCGCGGCGCCTCGGACATCGACTGGAATGTGAAGACGATCTCGCTGTCGGCGATGGACACCGTCGACGTCACCGACGAATGGACCGTGTTCGCCGGCCTGCGCCACGACTACTTCGACTACCGCACGCTCACCGGCACCACCACAAAGACCGAGTGGAAGCTCTCCGACGGCTTGTGGAACGGCCACCTCGGGCTGACCTGGAAGTTCCGCCCCGACGCCAACGTGTACTTCACCTACAGCACCGCCAGCGACTTCAACGGCGGCGAGTCCGACGTGTCCTCGTGCGACTACGGCGGCATCTGCGTGCCCAGCACCGGCCCGTCCGGCGCCTACACCACCGCCGAGCGTCAGGCCTTGTTCGCACAGAGCGAGCCGGAGCTGTCGCAGAACCTCGAAGTGGGCACCAAGTGGAACCTGCGCGGCGGCAAGATGCTGGCCACCGCGGCACTGTTCCAGACCACCAAGAGTCAGGTCATGGAAGTGTCCAACGGCACCAGCTACACCGACATCGGCTCGATCAACTCCGGCAAGTACCGCATCCGCGGCGTCGAGCTGTCGCTGGCCGGTGCGATCACGCCCAAGCTCAGCGCGCAGGGTGGGGTGGCGGTGATGAACGCCACCTGGCTCGAATCGCAGGACGCCACCCGCATCGGCGCCGGGCTGTCGAACTTCCCCGAAACCACCGCCTCGCTGCTGCTCAACTATCAGGCGACACCGAAATTCAGCATCGGCGGCAACGTCACCTACCAGAGCCACAAGTTCTCCGGCACCCCCGAGTCGCCCGAACAGACCAGCATCAAGGTGCCCGAATACACCGTGCTCGACCTGTTCGCTAGCTACAAGATCGACCGCAACATGAGCGTGCGGCTCAATGTGGGCAACGTCACCGACGAAACCTACTACCTCGCCGCCTACCGCTCCGGCGCCTTCATGTATCTGGGCGATGCGCGCAATGCCCGGCTGACCCTCAACTACGACTTCTGACCGATGGTCCCGGCGCGTTGCGGCGCGCCGGGCCGATTCACCCGATGACCGATTTGCAGATCCCCGCCCCGGCGCTCAGCCACATCCCGCGTGACATCCTGTGCGCGGCCGACTACGCCGTGCTGGCGCGGCGCTTCATCGCCCCGCCGGCCTACGCCTACATCGCCGGCGGCGCGGGCGAGGAGCGCACCCTCGCGGACAATGTCCGCGCCTTCGCGCGCTGGCAGATTCGACCGCGGCTGCTGCACGATGTCACCGCCGGCCACACCCGCGTCGAGTTGCTGGGCCACCGCCTGGCCCATCCGTTGCTGCTCGCGCCGGTGGCCTATCAGGCGCTGGCGCATCCCGGCGGCGAGCGCGAGAGCGCGCGCGGCGCGGCGGCGGCCGATGCCTGC
>JAGRFO010000246.1 GCA_020446005.1 Rhodocyclaceae bacterium
ACCGGCACCGGCAAGACCGTCACCCTGCAGAAGCTCGCCGAATCCTTCGCCGCCGCCGGGGTGCCGGTGTTCATGGCCGATGTGAAGGGCGACCTGTCGGGCATCGGCGTCGAGGGCGTCGGCTCCGACAAGCTGATGAAGCGCCTCAACGCGATCGGCATCGACAGCTTCACCCCGGTGGCCAACACCGCGGTGTTCTGGGACGTGTTCGGCGAATCCGGCCACCCGGTGCGCGCCACCATCTCCGACATGGGCCCGCTGCTCATCGGCCGCCTGCTCAACCTCAACGACACCCAGGCCGGGGTGCTGCAGATCGTATTCCGGGTGGCCGACGACAACGGCCTGCTGCTGCTCGACCTCAAGGATCTGCGCGCGATGGTGCAGTTCGTCGGCGACCACGCCAAGGAGATCAAAACGCAATACGGCAATGTGTCGACCGCCTCGATCGGCGCTATCCAGCGCGGCCTGCTGAGCATCGAGGAACAGGGCGCGGACCGCTTCTTCGGCGAGCCGATGCTCGACATCGCCGACCTGATGCAAACCGACGCCCAGGGCCGCGGGGTCGTCAACATCCTCGCCGCCGACCAGCTCTACAACAACCCCAAGCTCTACTCCACCTTCCTGCTGTGGCTGCTCGCCGAGCTGTTCGAGCAGTTGCCCGAGGTCGGCGACCCGGACAAGCCCAAGATCGTGTTCTTCTTCGACGAGGCCCACCTGCTGTTCAATGACGCCCCCAAGGCCTTGCTGGAGAAGGTCGAACAGGTGGTGCGACTGATCCGCTCCAAGGGCGTGGGGGTGTACTTCGTCACCCAGAACCCGCTCGACGTGCCCGACAGCGTGCTCGGCCAGCTCGGCAACCGTGTCCAGCACGCGCTGCGCGCCTTCACCCCGCGCGATCAGAAAGCGGTCAAGACCGCCGCCGAGACGATGCGCGCCAACCCCGCCTTCGACGCCGCCACCGCAATCACCGAGCTGGGCGTGGGCGAAGCGCTGATCTCCTTCCTCGACGAGAAGGGCCGCCCGCAGATCACCGAGCGCAGCTTCGTCATCGCGCCGGGCTCGCGCCTCGGCCCGATGGAGGCCGCCGAGCGCGACCGGGCGGTGCGCGGTTCGCTGCTGTACGGCCACTACGAAAAAGCGCTCGACCGCGAATCGGCCTTCGAGAAGCTCCAGGCCGGCTTCGGCCAGACGCCCGAGGCCGCGCCGGAACCGGCCGCCCCGACGGCCACCACGGAAGACAGCGGCGGGCTGCTGGGCGGACTGGGCGGGATGCTCGGGGGGATGCTGGGCGGTGGCAGCAGTCGCGCGCGACGCTCCGACAACATCATCGAATCGGCCGCCAAGAGCGCCGCCCGCAGCATCGGCACCCAGGTCGGCAGGGCGATCATCCGCGGCGTGCTCGGCTCCATCCTCGGCGGCAGCGCGCGGCGCTGAGCAGCACTCGCAACCCACATGGCCGATGAGTATTACTTCGAGGAAGGCTGCTTCATCACCGAGCTGCACAACCGCGCGGACGATCCGGCCGTGTCGGTGGCCCGCGCGCGGGTGCCGCCGGGGGTGACCACCCGCTGGCACACGCTGGCCGGAATCACCGAGCGCTACGTGATCGAAGCGGGGCACGGCGAAGCCTCGGTGGGCGATGCGCCGGCCCGCGCGGTGGGCATCGGCGACCAGGTCATCATCCCCCCCGGCGAGCGCCAGCGCATCCGCAACTGCGGCGCCAGCGATCTGATCTTCCTGGCCATTTGCACTCCGCGCTTCGTCCCCGCGGCCTATGCCGAAACCGTCGAGGCCGGCTGATCCGCCCGTGCGCGATCGCCGCCACCCCGCATGTCCTCGCCCCCCCATGACGCCACTGATCCGCTGAACGCGCTGGGCTTCGCCTTGGCGCTGGCGGCCGCGGTCGGTTTTTCGTTCAAGGCGATTCTGGTCAAGCTGGCCTACGCGCACGGCGTCGACGCCGAAACCCTGCTCGCCCTGCGCATGGGCTACAGCCTGCCGGTGTTTGTGGCGATGGGCCTGCGCGCCCGCGGCGGCGCGGCCAGCCCGCTGACCCGCATCGACGCGCTGCACCTGCTCGGCCTCGGGGTGCTCGGCTACTACCTCGCCAGCTATCTCGATTTTCTCGGCCTCGACTACATCAGCGCCGGGCTGGAACGGCTGATCCTGTTTTCCTACCCGACGCTGGTGATCGTGCTCTCGGCGCTGTTCCTCGGCAAAGCGCTGACCCGCCACACCCTGTTCGCCCTGCTGCTGTGCTACGCCGGCATCGCGCTGGCGCTGGTGCACGACGTGCGCGCCATCGGCGACCAGCGCGCAGTGCTGATCGGCAGCCTTCTGGTATTCGCCAGCGCGCTCAGCTACGCGCTGTACCTGCTCGGCAACGACCGGGTGGTGGGCCGCCTCGGCGCCGCACGGGTCACCGCCTGGGCGTCCACCGCCGCCTGCGTGCTGGCGATCGGCCAGTTTCTGGTGCTGCGCCCGCTGGCCGCGCTCGACCAGCCCTGGCAGGTGCACGCGCTGGCCCTCGCCATGGCGGTGTTCTCGACGGTGCTGCCGATCTGGTGCCTGTCCGAAGCGATCCGCCGCCTCGGCGCGGGGCCGGTGGCGCTCACCGGCAGTCTCGGTCCGATCGTCACCCTCGCGCTCGGCGCGCTGCTGCTCGACGAGCCGGTCGGCCTCGCCCAGCTGGGCGGCGCAGCGCTGGTGATCGGCGGAGTGACGGTGATGGCGCGGGCGCGACGGCGGGGAGCTTTTTGACGCATGGGCGGTCGGACAAACGTCCCCCCACCGGAGCGCCGACCATGAGCCCGCAGACCGTTGAGACCCTGATGGAAGACATCGAGCGCGAAGACCCGCTCGATTTTGGCCTGCTGTCGATCGACGAACACGACGCCCGCCGGCTGATGGCGAGCCACTTCTGCACCCTCAATCAGGCGCTCGAAGCGCATGGGCTGAAGGTCGAGGAACGCCTTGACATCATGGCCGCGATCGCCGCCCACACCATGGTCGAAAACATGTTGCTCAATGTGGACCGCCTGCGCGACGGCCCCGCCAGCGACGATTTTCGCGCCTGGCTGGGCCGTCACGGCATCGGCTGAACTCAGCGCTTGCGCCTGGCCGGCTTGCGCTGGCGCAGCGCGCAGTCGATCGCCCGCCGCGCCCAAGGCGCCATCGCCGCCGGGCTGTCGAGCGCCGCTTCGGGCGCGGTCCAGTAGCCCATCGAGAAGGTCTTGCCGTCTTTCTGGGTGTAGACGAAGCGGCTGCAGCCGGCGTCGATGAACGCCTGCTCGCTGTCCGCATCGGCCTTCAGGTAGAGGCAGTCCCAGGCTTCAAGCGCGAAAAACACCTCATCCAGATAGAAGCCCCACCCGCCGAACATCGGCTTGACCCGGATCGCCCCCAGCGGCGCAAACAGCTCCAGCGCGTGGGTAACGATGTCGGGCGGCGGCTTGCGCGGCATGATGGCGTTTAACGGAAAATCCGCTTCTGCACCATGGGCACGACATTGGATTGAGAATGATTGGCGTAGGTCTCCCAGTCCGGCGCATAGTCCTCCGCCTGATTGCCCCAGACGAACCACCCCGACCGCGGCCCACGCGCAAACAACTCCATGAACGGTCCCGGGCTGCAATCCTCGATGAGTGCATACTGCTCATCCGGTTTACGACTGTGCTCTCGTTTCTGGGAAACCAGAATGTTTTCCTGACTCCGTCCAGGCTGCAGGGTCCGCGCATTTTTGCCGCGCACGCCAAACAGCAGCATTTCCGTCACGTTGCGGAAATAAAAACCGACCCCGCGCCGATCCGGCCCGCCATCCTTGCGCACCTTGTACCAAATTAGGTTGGTCTTATAGGTGAAGCCCCAATGTGCCATGACCTGCAGACCGTCGGCCAGCAAGGCATTGGGCACCCACAGATAGAGGTGCGCGGTCTCCTCGACGGTGGCCTCGACCGGCAAATCCTTGATGTCCTGCAGCGTCATGGTCGGATAGCGCGACAGGCGTTTGTGCTCGGGGGCCATCTTTCCGGTGCGGTTCTGGAACTGCCAAGGCGGATCTGCAAGCACCGTACGAAACTTTTGTGCACCGACGGACTTGAGCAAATCGTCCGATGCGGTCATTTCAGACATCTTCGACATAGCAGTCCTTTGATATTCCAATGACAAGCAATGGGCACCCAGCGCCTCCGCCGCCCTCGATGCGAGGCAGCAGCTTGCTCATATGCGTGGTCGAGGCCCCAAACGATTTCCCGCGCCCCAATCCGTCAAAGATTTCTTGAAGATCGTCACAGCGGGTAATGATGACGCCAACGCTGATCGCTC
>JAGRFO010000032.1 GCA_020446005.1 Rhodocyclaceae bacterium
ATAGCATGAAAAGAAAAAGCCCTGCCAAGCAGGGCTTTTTCACGGAAGTGCGGCGAATTACTTGGAACCGATCACTTCGATCTCAACACGGCGATCCGGCTGCAGGCAGCTGATTAGCGCCTTGCGGCCCATGTTGGTGCAGTTGGTGGTGACTGGCTGGGTCTCGCCCTTGCCTTCGGTATACACACGGCCGGCATCAACACCTTTGCTGACCAGGTACTGCTTGACAGCGGCGGCGCGCTTTTCGGACAGCTTCTGGTTATAGCTGGCAGAGCCGAGACGGTCGGTGTGGCCAACCGCCAGGATCACTTCCAGCTTCAGGTCGGAAGCCTGCGCAGCCAGCTTGTCGAGCTTGGCCATGCCTTCGGACTTGAGCGTGGCCTTGTCAAAATCGAACAGCGCGTCAGCGGCGAGCTTGATTTTGTCAGCCATCGGCTTGGGCGCCGGCATCGGCTTGTCCATCGGCTTGGCTGCCATCGGGGCGACGCACTTGTCTTTTGCCACGATGTCGCTATCGCAAGCGCAGCCGACCGGGAACTCGCCAGCCAGGGTGCTGGAGGCGGCAGCCGGGCTCCAGTAGCCGGTGCGCCAGCACAGGCCGGTACCGCTGCGGGCGACGACTTTGCGGCCATCGATCGCGTAGGGAATGTCACCGGTCCCCGTGACGGTCACGTCACCGCCGTGGTGATCGGCGATGGCGCCCGTTGCGGAGAGGGCGAGCGCAGCGGCAGCAGCAGCCATAAAAAATTGTTGTTTCATTCGTTTGATCATAAATTCCTCGTCATGTGGCAAGGCTTGAAAATAACCGGCTGTCGCGGTCTTCGCACCAGGAGGCAAGTCAATTACCGAGCTTATTCTGCCATACCCGCGCAATAGCGAGCAATTCGTTGTTGGATTTGTGCAACAAGGTCTTGTCAGAAATTTTTGCCCTTCCGGCAACCCATACGTCGCTGACATTCTCGCGACCTGCGCAGTATACAAGGTGCGAGAGGGGATTAAAGCAAGGTTGTGTGTCGACGCCGGATAAATCGATGGCGCATAGATCGGCCTGTTTGCCGGCGCTGATGGAGCCGATGTCGGCCTCCATGCCCAGTGCGCGCGCGCCATCCAGGGTTGCCATGCGCAAGGCGCGCGCCGCCGGGATGGCGCGGGCATCGCCGCTGCTGACTTTGGCCAGCAAGGCGGCCTGGCGCATTTCCTGAAACAAGTCGAGACGATTGTTGCTGGCCGCGCCATCGGTGCCGAGGCCGACCGGAATATTGTGATCGACAAGCGACGCGACGGGTGCGATGCCGCTGGCAAGCTTCATGTTGGACGATGGGCAGTGGGCGACGCTGGCGCCCTGGCGGGCGAGCAGATCGATCTCGTCACCGGACAGATGTGCGGCATGGACTGCGATCAGGTTGCTGCCCACCACGCCGAGCTGGTTCAGGCGCGCCAGCGGGCGTCGGCCGTATTGCTTGAGGCTGTCCTCGATTTCCTGCGCCGTTTCATGAATGTGGATGTGGATTGGCAGGTCCAGTTCGTTGGCCAGATTGACGATGCGCTCGAAGCTTGAGTCGCCTACGGTGTAGGGCGCGTGGGGGGCCAGGGCAAAGCGGGTCAGGGCGTGACCGCGCCAGGCGTCGCGGGTGGCGAGCCCTTTTTTCAGATATTCATCGGCGCTGCTGGCGTAGGGGGTCGGAAAGTCGATGGCGGTGATGCCAATGACGCAGCGCATGCCGAGCGTGTCGAATGCCCGCGCTGCGGCGTCGGGGTAGAAGTACATCTCGTTGGCGGTGGTGATGCCGCCGCGCAGCATTTCCGCCGCGGCCAGCAGGGTGCCGTCGTGGACAAAAGCGGCCGAGGCGTGCCGGGCCTCGGTCGGCCAGATCGCGGTTTCGAGCCATTGCATCAGCGGCAGGTCGTCGGCCATGCCGCGCATCAGGGTCATCGCCGCGTGCGTGTGCAGGTTCACCAGGCCGGGGATCAGGGCGTGGTCGGGCAGATGCTTTTCGGCATCCGCTGCAAATTGCTGTCGGGCGGCGTCGGTGGGCAGTACGGCCAGAATTTTGCCGTCCCGGATGGCGACACTGTGGTGTTCGAGGATGGTGCCGTCCGGTTCGACTGGAATGACCCAGCGGGCGTTGAGCAGTAAGTCGGCGTGTGCGCTCATTTCGTTTGCATGCGTAAGAACAGTCGGTGGTCAGCATTCAATCCCGCTGCGCCGAAAAGATCAACCTTGCTGCCGGATGCTTGCGTGGGGCGCGATTGGCGGGTTGTGCAGGGGGCGAGTCGCGGGCAGGGGGCGTGGTAACATTTCCGTCTTTTAGATGCTGCCTGTGCGGGCGCGGTAGAGACCATGGATCAATTCGCTAAAGAGACGCTTCCGATCAGCCTTGAAGAGGAGATGCGTCACGCCTATCTCGACTACGCGATGAGCGTGATTGTCGGGCGGGCGCTGCCCGATG
>JAGRFO010000003.1 GCA_020446005.1 Rhodocyclaceae bacterium
TCGACCCGCGCGAGCGGCCGCAGGCGCAGGCCGGCACCGCCGACCAGCAGCACGCGCTGTTTCGCGGCGGCGAGCAGGACCAGCACTCCGAGTTCCTGTGGTTCTGGAACGTTTGGCAGGCCTTCGACGAGGTTCAGCGCCATCAGGGCAGCAGCAAGCAGCGCCAGTGGTGCAAAACCCATTTCCTGTCGCCGCTGCGGATGCGCGAGTGGCGCGACATCCACAGCCAGTTGCACACCCTGTGCGCCGAACACGGCTGGAAGGAAAACACCGTGGCGGCGCACTACGACGCCATCCACAAGGCGCTGCTCGCCGGCCTGCTCGGGCATATCGGCTGCCGCGTGGAGGTGGCGCAGAGCGTGCGCGGCCAGCCCGCCGGCGCGTATCTGGGCGCGCGCGGCATCAAGTTCTGGCCGCATCCGGGGTCGTCTCAGGGCAAGAAGGCTGGCAAGTGGATCGTGTGTGCCGAGCTGGTCGATACCTCGCGCCTGTTCGGCCGCTGCCTCGCGCGGATCGAGCCGGAATGGCTGGAGACGGTGGGCGCGCATCTGCTCAAGCGTCAGGTGTTCGAGCCGCACTGGTCCAAGTCCGCCGGCAGCGTGCGCGCCTGGGAGCGTGGCACCCTGCACGGCGTGGTGCTCTATGCGCGTCGTGCGGTGGGCTACCGCGACACCGACCCGGCGCTGTGCCGCACGCTGCTGATCCGCGACGGGCTGGTCGGCGGCGACATCGACGAGGCGCTCGCCCGGCGCATGCCCTTCCTCCAGCACAACCTGCGGCTGGTCCGGGAGATCGAGCGGCTGGAGCACAAGGCGCGCCGCCCCGACGTGCTGGTCGACGACGCCCTGATCGAGGCCTTCTACGACGCCCACATTCCGGCCGAGGTGGTCGATCTGGCGAGCTTCGAGCGCTGGCGCAAGGGGGCGGAGAAGGCCGCGCCCAAGCTGCTCCACCTCGACCGCGAGCAGTTGATGCGCCACGAGGCCGAGGGCATCACCACCGAGCGCTTTCCGGCGACGATGGTGGTGCTCGGGCAGTCGCTCAAACTCAGCTATGTGCACGCGCCGGGTGAGGCCGACGACGGGGTGACACTGAGCGTGCCGCTGGCGATGCTCAACCAGATCCCCGCCGCGCGTTGCGAGTGGCTGGTGCCGGGGCTGCTCGAAGAAAAAGTGCAGGCGCTGCTGCGCACCGTACCGCAAAAGCATCGCCACCGCCTGCAGCCGATGGCCGACAGTGTGGCGGCCTTTGTCGACGCCGCGGACGCCGGCGAATGGACCCCCGACACCCCGCTGCTCAAGGCGCTGCAAGGCTTTGTCGAGACCCGGGTGAGCCTCAAGCTGGCGCTCGAATCCTTCCGCCCGGAGAACCTCAATCCGCACTGTTTCATGAACTTCCGGGTGGTTGACGCGCATGGCCGGGTGATGGCCCAGTCACGCAATCTGGCCGAGCTGCGCGGGCGCTTCCACGGCCAGATCGCGGCGGCCTTCGAGGCGGCGCAGGTGCGTGTCGAGAGCGCCCCCGAGGCGAAGGCGGAGGCGGCCGGGCCGGCCGCGACCATGGCGGAGGAAACCTTCACCGCGTGGACCTTCGGCCCCTTGCCGGAACTGCTCGAACTGCGGGTGGGCGGGCGCGAGGTGGTCGGTTTTCCGGCGCTGTGCGACGAGGGCGAGGCGGTCACGCTGCGCCCCTGCGACACCCCGGAGGAGGCCGCGCGGGTGCATCGCGACGGGCTGCTGCGCCTGTTCGCCCTGAACCTGAAAGATCAGGTCAAGGCGGTGCGCCGCCTCGGCGGGCTGCGCGAAGTCGCGCTGCGCTACGCCACGCTGGGCAGCGAGCAGCAGCTGCAGGACGAACTCGTCCGCGCGACCCTGATGCGCACCTGCCTCGGCGAGCCCTGGCCGACCGACGCCGAGACCTTCGCGGCGCGCATCGCGGCGGCGCGCACGCGCATTAGCCTGGTGGCGCAGGAGTTGCTGCGCCATGTAGACGCGATCCTCGCCGAACGCGCCGCCATCGAGCGCCGACTGGGCGGGCTGAAAGCGCATCCGGCGGTGGTGGACGACGTACGCACCCAGCTCGACGCGCTGCTCCCGACCGGTTTCATCAGCGCCGTCGCCTTCGAGCGGCTGACCCACTACCCGCGCTACCTCAAGGCGATCAGCGTGCGGCTCGACAAGCTGCGTGACAATCCCGCGCGCGATGCCGACCTTCTGCGTGACTGGCTGGCGCTCAATCGCGACTTCGAGCGCGAGTGGATCGTCAGCCGCAAGGCCGGCACGCCCGACCCGTTCCTAGAGGACTTCCGCTGGCTGCTCGAAGAGTTGCGGGTCGGGCTGTTCGCGCAGGCGCTCAAGACGCCGATGCCGGTGTCGGTCAAACGCCTGAACAAGATCTGGCTCGGCCGGCCGCGCTGAAGCCGCGGACGCCGGCCGGAACTGTTCGCCGCGCGCGGCGGTCCACCCCGGCCCGGGACTGTCGAGCGGGCGAAATCTTGCACGCGCTACAATCCCGTCAACCATTTCCGGCGCTGCGGCCGGAATCCGCACAGGGCGCGCTGCGCCGCTTGAACTGCAGGTACGACGAAGCGATGAAGGATATTTTTGTGGCCTATGCGCGCTCGGTGAAGAGTCTCACCGAGCGCGGCGTGTTGTGGCATCTGGTGTGGCCGACGCTGCTGGCGATGGTGGTCTGGATCGTCGTTGGGGTGCTGTTCTGGCAGCCGATGGTCGATGCGGTGATGGGCGTGATCCACAGCTGGCAGTGGGCGGCGGAGCGGCTCAATGCCTCCGAGCTGGGCGCGGCGGCGATGCTGGTGCTGGTCAAGATCGCGCTGACGGTGCTGTTCCTGCCGCTGATCTACGTCACCTCCGCCCTGCTGGTGGCGGTGGTGTCGCTGCCGATGATGCTCGAAAAAGTCGCCAAGGTGCGTTACGGCGACGTGGAAATGCGGCGCGGCGGCACCACCACCGGCAGTGCGCTCAACGCGGTGGTGGCGGTGCTGGTGTTCCTGCTCGGCATCCTCGTCTCGCTGCCGTTCTGGCTGATCCCCGGGGTGGCGCTGGTGGTGTCGGTGCTGCTCACCGCGTGGCTCAACCAGAAAGCCTTCGGCTACGACGCGCTGATGCTGCACGGCGACCGCGAAGAGATGGACCGCCTGCGGCGCCAGCATCGCGGCGGCATGCTCGGGCTGGGCGTGGGCTGCGCGCTGCTGGCTTACATCCCGCTGGTCAACCTGTTCGCGCCCGCCTTCTGCGGTCTGGCCTACGTGCACTATCTGCTCGAAATCCTGCGTCGCGACCGCGCCGCCAATGGCTGGGTGGTTGCCGAGGGCAGCGTGCCGCAGGGAGCGCGTTGATGGGCTTCGGCGCGATCATCATCGGTGACGAGATCCTCTCCGGCCGGCGGCAGGATAAACATCTCGACACCCTCATCAAGCTGCTCGCCGAGCGCGGCCTGCAACTGGCCTGGGCGCGCTACGTGGCCGATGACCCGGCCCGGCTGGTGGCCACCCTGCGCGAGACCCTGGCGAGTGGCGACGTGGTGTTCAGCTTCGGCGNNNNCGGCGGCATCGGCGCCACGCCGGACGACCACACCCGTCAGGCCGCCGCCACCGCGTTGGGTCGGCCGCTGGCGCTGCACCCCGAGGCCGAGGCGATCCTGCGCGCCAAGTTCGGCGCCGACATCACCGCCCACCGCCTGCTGCTCGGCACCTATCCGCAGGGCAGCGCGATTATTCCCAATCCCTACAATCAGGTGCCCGGCTTCGCCATCGCACAGCATTATTTCGTCCCCGGCTTTCCGGTGATGGCCTGGCCGATGGTCGCCGCGGTGCTCGATGGCGATTTCGCCCACCTGCACCACCAGCACGACTACATCGAGCGCTCGGTGACGGTGTGGGAAGCCTTCGAGGGTCAGTTGATCGACCTGATGGAATCGCTCAACGCCGCCTATCCAGCGATCAGCGTGTTCAGCCTGCCGGCCTTCGCCGAGGGCACGCGGCGGCGCAGTATCGAACTGGGCGTGAAGGGGCCGGCAGCCGATGTCGCCGCCGCGATGGACGTCATGCTGGCCGAGCTGGCCGCGCGCAACTACACCTGGGACGCGGAGGCGTGACGCGCCAGCGTGCCGCAACCACGGCGCAGGCGCTGGAGATCGAGCTCGACGGCCGGCGTATTCCGTACCAGTTGCGACGCAGCGCGCGGCGCACGCTCGGCGTGCAGGTCGGCCGCGACGGGGTGCGTGTCGCTGCCCCGCAGCGCCTGCCACAGCGGGACATCGACGCCTTCCTGAGCGAGCGGCAAGGCTGGCTGATCGCGCGTCTGGACGCCTGGACGCAGGCCGCGCCGACGATTGTGCTGCGCGACGGCGCGCGCTTCCCGCTCCTCGACGCGCCTTGCCGGCTGCAGGTGGTGCGCGGCCGCGGCACGCCCTGTTGGCAGGATGAACCCGCCACGCTGGTGCTGCCCTGCGTGGCCGGGCAGTCCGTGTTCGCGGCCGCGATGCGCGCCATCAAGGCGCGGGCGCGGGCGCACTTCGACGCGCGGCTGGCGCATTTTGCCGCCGCGCTGGGGGTGGTCGCCCCGCCGCTCAAGCTCAGTACCGCGCGCACCCGCTGGGGCAGTTGCAGCGCGCGCTCGGTGCGTCTCAACTGGCGGCTGATCCTGCTGCCCGAAGCGCTGGTCGACTACGTGGTCGCCCACGAGGTCGCTCATCTGCGCCACATGGATCATTCCCCCGCTTTCTGGGCCTGCGTGCACGCGCTGTATCCGGCGGCCGGCGCGGCGCGCGCAGACTTGCGCACGCGCGGCCGGCAATTACCCGAGCTGGTGGCCGCGGCGGCCGGCGACGCACTGTCCTGAATTTTTCGTCCCTACAGGAGAACGCCTCATGCGCGTGCTGCACACCATGCTGCGAGTCGGCCATCTCGATCGATCGATCGCCTTCTACACCGACGTGCTCGGCATGCAATTGCTGCGCCGGCAGGATTATCCCGATGGCCGTTTCACGCTGGCCTTCGTCGGCTACGGTCCCGAATCGGAAGGCGCGGTGATCGAGCTGACCCATAACTGGGATACCGACCACTACGAGCTGGGCAACGGCTTCGGCCACGTGGCGCTGGCGGTGCCCGACGCCTACGCGGCCTGCGACGCGATCCGCGCGCGCGGCGGCAAGGTGGTGCGCGAGGCCGGGCCGATGAAGCACGGCACCACGGTGATCGCCTTCGTCGAGGATCCGGATGGTTACAAGATTGAGTTGATTCAGCGCTGAGACGGCCGTTTTCTACGCCGTGCTGCTCTGGCTGTCGGTGAGTTCGCGCAGGGTGTCGGCGAAGGCGTCGAGGGCGGCGTCGAGGTGGGCGAAGGCGTCGGGGAGGGCCTCGCTGTTGCCGTTGCGGCACAGGGCTTCGACTGCGTTGGCGGCGTGGATGGCGGTGTCGGCGGAGAAGTTGGCGACCGCGCCCTTGATGGCGTGGGTGGCGGCATATAGCGCTTGCAGGTCGCCGCTGGCTTCGGCGGTGGTGAGCTGGGCGCGCATGTTGGGCTCGTCGTCCAGATAGAGTTCGGCCAGTTGCAGCAGCAGCGATTCGTCGCCGCCCAGATTGTCGAGAACGGTGGCTTTATTGAAGGCGGGGCCCTGGATCGGGGGTTGTGCCTGCGGGCTGGGGCCGGGCCCGGCGATCTCGGCCAGCGCGGCGGCCAGCGCGGTGGGCTGGATGGGCTTGGGGATGTAGTCGTCCATGCCGGCGGCGAGGCAGCGCTCGCGGTCGCCCTGCATGGCGTGCGCGGTCATGGCGATGATCGGGGTGTAGGTGCCGGTGACGCGTTCGCGTTCGCGTAGTTTGGCGGTGGTCTCGAATCCTCCCATTTCCGGCATCTGGACATCCATCAGGATCGCGTCGAAGCGCGCGTTGGTGCAGGCTTCGAGCGCTTCGACGCCGTTGTTGGCGACGTGGGCGAGGTGGCCGAGCTTTTCCAGCAGATGCAGGGCGACGGTCTGGTTGACCTTGTTGTCCTCGACCAGCAGCACGTTGAGGCGGCGGCGCTGTTCGCGCAGGGTGTGGCGGGTGATGAGCTGCTGCGCGCCGTCGGCGCCGAGGGTCTGGACGATGGCGTCGAACAGGTCGGAGGGGAGCACCGGGCGGGTGAGGTAGGCGTGGATGCCGAGTGCGCGACAGCGGGCGGCGTCGCCGCGCTGGCCGGTGTGGGCGGTCATCAGGCGCACCGTCGGGGGATCGCTGACTTGCTGGTTGACGGTGGTGAAGAAGGTGAAGGCGTCCATGTCGCCGAGGTCGGCGTCGGCCACCAGAATCTGGCAGCGCTGGTCGGGGGGGGCTTCGGTGAGGGTCAGCAGGGCGGCCGCGCCGCTGTGGCGGACCACGCAGGCGAGGTTCCAGCTCTCGAGCATTTCGGTCAGATGGCTCCGGGCGGCCTGCGTGCCGGCGGCCACCAGCACCCGCAGGGTGGTCAGGTCGGTGTCGCGGGCGCTGGCCAGCGCGGGGGCCTGGCCGCGCTCGAAGGGCAGGGTGAAGCGGAAGGTGCTGCCCCGGCCGGGGGTGCTCTCGACCCACAGGCGGCCGTTCATGCCTTCGACCAGTTGGGTGCAGATCGCCAGCCCCAGCCCGGTGCCGCCGTAGCGCCGGGTGGCCGAGTTGTCGGCCTGGGTGAAGGCGTCGAAGATCATGCGCTGCTTGTCGGCGGCGATGCCGATGCCGGTGTCCTCGACCGAGAATTGCAGTTCGGCCTCGGTGGTGGTGCTCTTGACCAGCGCGACGCGGATGCCGATGTGGCCTTTTTCGGTGAACTTGAAGGCGTTGGAGAGCAGGTTGATCAGCACCTGACGCAGACGGTGCGGGTCGCCCACCAGCGGGTCGGGGACGGTCGGGTCGATGTGGAAGGTGAGGGTCAGGCCGCGGTCCTCGGCCAGCGACTTGAAGGTGCGCTGGGCCAGCGCCACGCAGTCGCGCAGGCCGAAGTTGATGTGTTCGAAATCGAGCTTGCCGGCCTCGATCTTGGAGAAGTCGAGAATGTCGTTGAGGATCCGCAGCAGGGTGTCGGAGGCGCCTTTGACGAGGGTGAGATATTCGCGCTGTTCGTCGTCGAGGGCGGTCTCCAGGGTCAGGTCGGTCATCCCGATGATGGCGTTCATCGGGGTGCGGATTTCGTGGCTGATGTTGGCCAGAAAGTCGCTCTTGGCGCGGTTGGCGCGCTCGGCGATGTCCTTGGCTTCGCGCAGGGTGTGTTCGATCTGCTTGCGCGCCGAGATGTTGCTGGCCGAGCCGGCGTAGCCGGTGAGGGTGCCGTCGTCGGTGAGCATCGGGCGGATGAACAGTTCCAGCCAGCGCGGCTGGCCGTCAGGCGTGCGGGTGCAGATGTCGATGCGCTGGGGGCGCGCCTGGCCGCGGGCGATGCGCGCGAGGTGCTCGCGAATGTGGCGGCGCTCGGCGCTGCTCAGCCAGGCCAGCGCGTGGTGGCCGAGCGCGCCCTCCACCGGGCGGCCGCTGAGGGTCTCCCAGCTTGGGTTGAGATAGGTCCAGCGCAGATGCGGGTCGGTCTCGAAGACCAGTTCGCTGAGGTTGTCGAGAATGTTGCGATTGCGCGCCTCTTCGGCGGCCAGCGCGGCGGCGGCGCGTTTGCGCTCGCTGATGTCGCGCACGTAGGCGGTAAATAGCCGCTTGCCACCCAGTTCGACCGGCAGGATCGCCATCTCGATCGGGAACTCGTGGCCGTCCTTGTGCATGGCGCGGATTTCGATCAGACGGTTGAGCACGTTCTGCTCGCCGCTGTCCAGATAGCGCTTCAGCCCGGCCTTGTGCGCTTCGCGCAGGTCGGGCGGCACGATCAGGTCGCTTATCGGTTGCTGCAGCACTTCGGTGCGGGTGTAGCCGAAGGTGCGTTCGGCTGCGGGGTTGAACTCCTGTGCGTTGCCCAGCGCGTCGATGGTGATGATGCCGTCGAGCGCGGCGTCTGTGATCGCCGCCTTGCGCGCTTCGCTCTCGATCAGCGCGGCGCGTTCGTCCCACAGCCGGATCGAAGTCCAGTTGAGGGTGTCGGCGAGCTGGCGGATTTCACTGGCGGTGGAATGGACGCGCAGGAAGGCGGCCTGGTCGGTTTCCATCTGCGCGGCAAAGGCGGTGCTGGCGGTGAGGTCGCGGATCGGGTTGCGCAGGGCCAGGTTGAGGAGAAAGACCGCCAGCGCGATCTCGACCAGCCCGAGCCCCAGCGAATCGATGAGGATGCGCGTGCGGGTGGCCGTGGCGGCTGCGCTGTCGACGGTGACCTGCACCCAGCCGAGCGGGGCGATCTGGCCGACCGGCGCCCACACGCTGAGGCCGTTTTCGGTGTGCGCGACGCTCTGCTGCGCGGGCGGCGCGGCGACGGCTTGGGTTGCTTCTGCCGGCGACAGCGGGTGGAGCGCGTCCTGCGCGTTGCGCGCCACGGCGGCCAGGGTGCTGCCCTGACGGTCGGTGATGCGCACCGCGCGGATGCCGGCGAAGACCTGCAGGCTGTTGAGCTGTGCGCTGAGCGTGCTGACGTCGTTGGCGGCCACGCCGGGGGCGGCGATGTCGGCCACATAGGTGGCCAGCGACTGGGTGGCGGTGACCAGATTGTCGGTCACCAGCGCGCTCTGGCGGTGCGCGGTGTAGGCCGAGTAGATGAACAGGGCGGCGCTCATCAGGCCGGCGAAGAGCACGACCAGACGCAGTTTGAGCGAGGCGGGACGGAGTCGGTCGAGCCAGGCCTTGAGCATGGGGGCGTTCAGTCCTCGTCCTGAAAGCGGTTGCGAATCGACAGCACCGCGTCCCAGTCGGAGAGCAGGGCATCAACGCAGGTTGGGTCGAAGTGCGCGCCGCGCCCCTTGCGCAGGAAATCGGTGGCGTCGTCCAGCGACCAGGCCGGTTTGTAGGGGCGCGCGGAGGTGAGGGCGTCGAACACGTCGGCGACCGCGACGATGCGGCCGGTGATCGGGATCTTGTCCCCAGCCACGCCATTGGGGTAGCCACTGCCGTCGAATTTCTCGTGGTGGGTCAGGGCGATGGTGGCGGCGGCCTGGATGACCGGTGAGGTGGAGTCTTTGAGGATGTCGTAGCCAATGCTGGCGTGGCGTTTCATCTGCTCGAATTCATCGGGGGTGAGCTTGCCCGGTTTCATCAGGATGTGATCGGGGATGCCGAGCTTGCCGACGTCGTGCATCGGGGCTGCCTGTAGCAGCAGGCGGGCGGCGGCCTCGGTCTGGCCGAGCTGGCGCGAGATGAGCGCCGAGTAGTGTGCCATGCGCTGGATGTGGGCGCCGGTTTCGGGGTCGCGGAACTCGGCCGCGCGAGCCAGCCGGGTGACGGTCTCCTGCTCGCGGTCGTGAATCGCGGCGGTGGCTTCGGCAACCTTGACTTCGAGGGTTTGCGCGCGCGCCCGGGTGGCGAGGTGGGCGCGCCGCAGGTTGAGCATGTTGTGGACGCGCGGCTGGAATTCGTTGCGGTCGACCGGTTTGTTGAGAAAATCGGTGGCGCCCGATTGCAGCGCGTCGTAGCGGGTCTGGCGCTCGTGATCGGCGGTGACCATCAGGATCGGCACGTCCTCGCGGTCTGGTGCGGCGCGGAAGCGGCGGATGAACTCGACGCCGTCGAGGCCCGGCATCATGTAATCGACAATCACCAGGTCGGGTTCGTTGGCCTGACACCAGGCCAGCCCCTCGGCCGGGTCGGAGAAAGGCAGCGGTTCGCAGTCGGGGAGCTTGCCGACCAGCGCCTGCATCAATGTGAGGTTGAGCGGCGTGTCGTCGATGATGGCAATTTTCATGGGGAATCACATTCGCGCGGGCGTGTTCTGACTACTACGGACCGGAATGCGCGAAGTTGAGCCGTATCGGGCATGGCCGATACGCCGGGTGAATCAGCGCCGCTGGCTGCGCAGCGGAATCACCCGGGCCAGCGCGGCGGGCAGGGCGGACTGGCTGCGGTGAGCGCGCAGATAGGCCTGCAGGGCGTCGGCGCGCATCGGCTCGGCGAGGGCAAAACCCTGCACCGTGGCGCAGCCTTCGGCTTTCAGGTGCTCCAGCTGGGCGAAGTTCTCGACCCCTTCGGCGCAGGTGTCCATCGCCAGCGAGCCGGCCATGGCGATAACCGCGCGGACGATCGCCGCCGCTTCGCTCACCTCTGGCAGTTCATGGACGAAAGCGCGATCGATCTTGAGCCGGTCGAAGGGATAGGTGCGCAGGTAGGCGAGCGAGGAGTAGCCGGTGCCGAAGTCGTCGAGGGCGACCCGGATGCCGGCCGCCTTGAGGGTCTTGAGCTGTGCTTCGGCGGCATTCGGATCGCTCATGAAGATCGATTCGGTCAGCTCGAACTCGACCCGCGACGGGGCAATCCCGGCGCCGTCGAGCAGGGCCAGGATGCGCTCGCACAGGGTCGGGCTGATGAACTGCCCGAGCGACAGGTTGATGGCGATGCAGATGTCCTCGGGCCAGGCCATCGCGTCGCGGATTGCCTGCTCGATGACCCACTCGCCGATCGGCTCGATCAGCCCGGACTCTTCGGCCACGCTGATGCACTCTTGGGTGTCGATGCGCCCGAGTTGCGGATGCTGCCAGCGCAGCAGCGCCTCGCAGCCGGTGATGGCGCCGCTCTCAAGGCAGAACTGCGGCTGGTATTCGAGATGGAATTCGGCCCGCTGCAGCGCGCTGCGCAACTCGTGCTCCAGAAAAAGCCGCCGCCGCGCGCGGGTGTCCATGTCGTAATCGAAGAAACGGAAGCGCCCCTTGCCGTCGAACTTGGCGGCGTACAGGGCGATGTCGGCGTTCTTGAGGAGCTGCTCGCCGCTCTGGCCGTCCCTGGGCGCCAGCGCGATGCCGATGCTGGCGCCCACCCGCAGACGCACCCCGTCGATCTCGCACGGATCGCTCAAGGTCTCGATCAGCCGGTTGGCCAGTTCCTGTGCCTCCTCGGGCGACACCGTGCCCATGCGGATGATGGCGAACTCGTCGCCGCCGAGGCGGGCCACCATGTCGGAGCGCCGGGTGCGGCCGAGCAGGCGCTGGGCGACCACCCGCAGCAGGCCGTCGCCGACCGAATGGCCGAGCGAGTCGTTGATGGTCTTGAAGTTGTCCAGGTCGAGGCACAGCAACACCGCCGGGCGGGCCTCGCCGGCGCTGCGCTCCTCGATGCGGCTCAGCGCCTCCTGAAAGCGGTTGCGGTTGGCCAGCCCGGTGAGGCTGTCGAAATGGGCCAGCCGGGCGACCTCGCGCTGCGCCGCCAGCGAGACGGTGACGTCGGTGCCGACTCCGCGCCAGCCGTTCAACTGCCCCTCCTCATCGAGCAGCGGCTTGGCGGTCAGCGACCACCAGCGGGTTTCCCCGTCGAGCCAGATCGGCGCCAGCACGTCGCGAAAGGCCTGCCCGGACCCGAAGCAGCGCAGCAGGGTGTCGAAGGCCTGACGCTCGTCGGTGCTCGCCCGCGCCAGGCTGTGGCCGATCAGGTCGAGCAGGCGCTGGTTGAGCAGTGACGCCTCGCTGCGCCCGAACACCCGCGCCATGCGCCGCGATACGTGGGTCAGCAGGCCGTCGCGGTCGACCTCCCACAGCCAGTCGCTGGCGTTTTCTTCGAAGTCGCGCAACAGCAGCCCGATCAGCTGGCTTTGCCGCTCGCCCTCCGCCTCGGCCATCAGGCGCGCGCCAAACGTGCGCGCGTTCGACAGCACGCTGCCCATCACGATCAGGGTGTAGACCAGCAGCAGACAGGCGAGCTCGATGGCCAGGGGATGTTCGGTGCGCAGCAGGCCGATGAAGCTGCCCAGGCCGAGCACGCCGACGTAGGTGAGCGCCGCCTGCGGCACTGTGGCCAGCGCGAATCCGCCCGCACACAGCATGCCGGAGCTGATGGCGACGAGCATGATCTGCTCCTCGCGTGAGCCGATGGGCAGCATGATGACCGGCACCATCGACCACAGCAGCGCCAGCAGGGCAGCGTGCCTGGAGGCGCGGGTCAGCGCGCGACTGCTGACGCTGACCGGGCTCTTGCCGCGCTTGGCGCGGAGCCAGGTGCCCACCCCGACGCCGGCCGAGTACAGCACGCACAGCCCCCAGCCAGCGAGAATCAGCGGATTGAGGGTGTGGTGAAAGGTCCAGCCGATGATCAACGCGTTGAGGGCGTTGGCGAACATGGTGAGCGGCGTCAGGCGCAGCACGCCCTGAATCTGGCGCGCCCGAAACCGGCCCGCCAGCGCGGCGTCGGCCGGATAAGGTGCCAGGGTGCTCCGCAAAGTGTCGATAAAACGCTGCAGCGTCCGCATCGGTCGGCTCGTCAATCGCGCGTCAAGGGATTGAACAATAAGCCAGTCCGGGGGCGCTGGCTACTGCGGAGATTAGGCGATAAGCATTGCGGGCGGAGTGGTGAGGTGTCGCCCGAAAAGTGGGTTGGGCTGGAGGCGTTACAGTTTTTCCTCGATCCAATCCCACCGCTTGTCCTTGACCATCACAAACCGGCAGCGCCCCCCGGACAGGTTGGCCCACAGGCCACCGATGAGCCGATCATCTGCAGCGTCGGTCCAGCCGTTCGCGCCTTTGTATTCGACGGCAAGGACAGCTCCGGTGGGCAGCTGGCACAGGAAGTCCGGATAGAAGCGCCCATCGGCTTTCTGCAGGAAGAACGAACTGCCTTCGCGGCGCACGAGGTTGCGCACCCAGAACTGGATGCGACCCTGCTGCGCCCACATGTCCAACTGGCAGGCGCACTCGAATTCCTCCTTGCTGTCGAAGTCGCCGATGCGCCCGTAGAAGTGCCGGCGGAAGTCGAAATGCCCGAAACGGCCGTCGTAATCCCGGCTGGGGGCGTAGGCCTGGGCGTGGAACTCGAAGGCGTATTGATCGGTGACCGCCACGCGCGCGGCCGCATCGTCGCCGAACAGTGTCTGCTGAAACGCCTTGCCAACCGCCTGCTGGCGCAGCGCGCGGATGCGCGCCTCCAGCAGAGTGCGGATCAGGAATTTCTGCAGATTCGCCCGCGCCAGCGTGAAACCTTCACGGCGCAGCAAATCAGTGATCCATGCAGCAACAAATGCCTGCTTGGCCTGGTGGGTCAGCGACGGCTCGGGCAGGTTGCGGCACAGCCAGGTGGCGAGGCGGACCGCATCCCAATTTTCCGGTTGATAGGCCAGCCCCAGATCGCGCTGCAACTCGGGCAGGAAGCGCGACACCACGCGGCCGCCGTCGTCGATGTCGATTTCGCCCCCTTCCGACACCTTCAGCGCCGCGCCCAGCGCCGTCAGATCGTCGGCCGTCGGGGCGGCATCGTAGGGGGAGAGGTCCCACGGATAGTCCAGCACCTCGGGGTCATCAAACAGCGCCAGCGTCCCCTGCACGCGCAAAGCCAGTTGCGGCACGCGGAAGCGCTCGCCCAGTTCGGCCGGCGTCTGGAAAAATTCGATGGCCGTGGTGCGGCTGATTTCGGCGGCTTCCACGATCGCGGCGGCAGCGGTTTCTGAACTGACCGAGGTCTTGAGCGCTTCGGCCTCGTCCTCGGTGAGCGGCGTGCGGATGGTCAGGGTGCCCCGCTTGCCGTCCCAGCTCACCTTGTTGCGCACCGGCTTCGGCACACTCCTGAGGTCGGGCTTCTCGGTCAAGGTGATCGCCACCGGCCGCACCACCACCCGCCCGGCGTGACCTTCCAGATCCAGTCGCGCCTGCTCGGCGCGGGCGGCGGTGACGAACTCGGTCACCTCGCGTCGCTCGAAGCCCGCGCCCGCCACCAGTCGGTCGCGCAGCGTGCCGGCCGTCTCGGCAAAGTTGCGCGACACCACGAAGGCGTAGGACTGATTCAGCGCCTTGGCCTGCCGATGGCTGGCGCCGGGTTGGCGCAGCACGCGCCCGAGCAACTGCTCCACCGCCGTGGCCGAGGACAACGAGGCCATGCTCACCAGGATGTAGGCGAAGGGGCAGTCCCAGCCCTCGGCCAGCGCCTTCTGGGTGATGACGAACTTCACCGGGCAGGCCGGGTCGGCAATGCCCAGTTTGTAGTCGGCGTCGATCTGCTCCAGCCCTTTTTCCTCGCCGGTGGCGACCACGATCTCGCTGGCCGGGATGCCGTGGTTGGCAATCAGCTCCTGCCGTATTTTCTCGAAATCCAGTGTTTCCACCCCAGCGCGGCGGGGTTCGGATTGAATCAGCACCACCGGCCGCAAGTAATCGGCGCCAGCGCGGCGCTCGTCATCGGCCAGCGTGTGCAGCGCGTCGCGCCGGCCGATGGCGTCACTCAGACACTGTTGCCAGTTGGGCTCGGTTTCCAGCACCACCGGCAGCTTGATCATCTCCTCCGCCTTCAGCTCGGCGGCGGACACGCTGTGCAGCACGTTGCTGGGCGTGCGTTCCAGGTCCGGCGTGGCGGTCAGCTCCATCACGCCGCTGGGGCGCAGGCGGGCCAGCATGTCGAAGGCCAGTTCGGTGCGGCTGTTGTGCGCCTCGTCCACCACCACGAAGGGGCGGCGCAGGCGCAACACGTTGGCCAGCGAATACGGTGTGCTGCGTGCCGCGCCCTCGCCATCGGTCAGCAGCTCGTCGCGCTGACTGGGCGACAGGTTGTCGAAGTGGTGCATCAGCGCGCCGCTGCTCTGATACACCTTGCGGCACTCCTCCTCTTCCACCTGAAACGCCTGCCGGGTGGCGACGATCACCGTGGTCGAGGTGTCCAGCGTGGCGCGGGTCAGGCTCTTGGCTTCCTCCAGATCGAGCACCGTCACCGGCCCCGCCTCGCGCAGCGCCGCGTGGTAGGGGTGCTGACGGTCGCGCAGCGCCCGCAAGGTCTGCTCGCGGATCGGCTTGCTCGGCACCAGCCACAGGATCACGCTGTGTTCGGCGCGCAGCAGATGGGTGTTGACCCGCGCCACGCTCTTGGCCGCCAGCCAGGTCTTGCCGCCGCCGGTGGGCACGCGCAGGCAGAAGTACGGCATGGCGGGCGGAAAGCCCGACAGCGGGTGGTAGGGATTGCCCCGGCCCCACAGACGCTCGGTGGTGGCGGTGAAGGCGATCGAGGGCGATGGCAGCGCGTGGCAGGCCTTGAAATAGGCCTCGACGCTGTCGAGCACCTGCTGCTGGTAGGTCTTTGGCGCGAAAGCGCTCATGACGCGTTCCCGTAGGGGGCGGACGGCTCCCGCAGCTCATGGCCGACGTCGCCCGGCAGCGGGCGAATGCGTTCGATGACGCCATTGCGGCTGACGATCAATTCGGTGCCGGTCCGTGCCGCCAGCTCGCGGGCGCGTTGCGCTGCGCGTTGCATGGCTTGCCCGGACAGGCGCAGGTCCGAATCGCACGCGGT
This sequence comes from Rhodocyclaceae bacterium, assembly GCA_020446005.1. Lineage (GTDB taxonomy): Bacteria > Pseudomonadota > Gammaproteobacteria > Burkholderiales > Rhodocyclaceae > Nitrogeniibacter. Next base: position 15,302 of record JAGRFO010000003.1, read on the forward strand.
CTCGATAGGTTTTGGATTCATGGCCGTTCACTCCAGTCGCGCAGCACCGGCTGCGGGCCCCCGCTGTCGTACAAGGCCCAGGCATCCACTCGCGGCGCGTACAAACGTTCAAAATTGTCACGGCCGGCGTGGAACCGCCGACGTATCGTGGCTGCGGGAATATCGTGTCCCCCCTGGCGCACCCGCTGGGCCACCCGGGCAATGGCTTCTTCGACACTGTCCAGTTGCAGAAAGATCAGCTTGACCCGATAGCCCGCCGCCTGCCAGCGCTGAATGTGGCGCACATACACACGGCCGGACAGCGTGGTTTCGAAGGCGAAGCTCTGCCCGCCCTGAAAATGACGTTCCAATTCCGCCAGCATCAAGCGCCCAGCCTGCACTGCCGCCGTCTCGGGGACAAACGGCGCCAGCCCCGCGGCGATCAGATCGGCGTTGACGAACACCGGGCAGTCTGCCTCGTTCGGAAGGAACTCACGGGCAAACGTCGTTTTTCCAGCCCCGTTGGGGCCGGCGATGATGATGACCTTGCGATCCGGGGGCATCGCCTACACCTCCAGCGCGTAGGGCGTCTGCTTGAAGGTGATGCCCTCGCGCGCCGCGCGGCTGCCCATGCGGTTGGCGGCGGCGTAGATCACCTTGGGGCCGGTGAATTTCGGCAGCAGGTCGAACACCGGGCCGGTCAGCACATTGCCGCCGGCAACGGACTTGTCCTTGAGGATGCCGTTGTAGAGCAGGTAGATGGCGCGGCCCTCAAACACGCCCAGCAGCGGCGAATCGGCGGTGGCGCGCAGTTGCGTATCGAGGCCCGTGCCGGTTTCGGCAAACCAGACGAATTCAGCCAGTTGCGCGAACGTCACGTCATGGCGAATCTGGCCGTCGGCGTCGAACAGCGGTTCGGCGGACAGGCGGCAGAACTGAAAGCCGCCGCCGAGGCCTTCGACCGCCTGACCTTTGGCATTGGTGTAGCCCTCGGCCACGCGCTGGACGCGCTCGCGGGTCACGTTGCGGGCGATGGTGTCGTCCATTTCCACGAGGATGCAGCGGCGCGTGCCGCCGTCCTCGCGGTTTTGTTTGAGCACCGCATGGGCGGTGGTGCCGGAGCCGGCAAAGCTGTCGAGAATCAATTCCCCTGGATTGGTCGCGATCTGGATCACGCGCTGAAGGAGTCGCGTCGGCTTCGGCGTGTCGAACGCGGTCTGTGTACCGAACAGTCCCTGGATTTCTTTTTTGGCCTCGTCGGTATGTCCCACCTCGTCATGGGGCCACCAAGTCCACGGAACGAAGCCCTCGACTTCTGATAGATACCGAATCACGCTCGGCTGAGAGTTGCCATTCTTGCCAAAGTAAATGCGTCCTGCAGCTCTGAGCTTCAGGTACTCGCTTTCAATCGTGGACCAACAGCGCCCCTCCGGCGGATTGACCTTCTTGCCGCTCGGGGTTTCGATCGAGTACATCTGATTGGGTCGAAACCCCTGAGCGGTCATTGGGATTCCACGCCATCTGCCTCTCAAGTCATTATTTGGGTTCTTGTAGACCGCCGCCTGCTTTTCATCGATAGGAACGCGATTGCGAACCTCCTGGAACTTGACCGGATTCTTTGCGTACACGACCAAGTATTCGTGCACATCGCCAATGGCTCCACGATTCTCACGTGAGTAACGCTTCTGCCAAACGTTGCTGGCGACGAAGTTCGTGGCCCCAAAAATCTCATCCATCAGCAAGCGCAGCGTCGCCACTTCGTTGTCGTCGATGGAGACGAAGATCGCGCCGTCCTCGCGTAGAAACTGCTTCAGCAGCACCAGTCGCGGATACATCATGCACAGCCAGCGGTCGTGGCGGTCCAGCGTTTCGCCTTCCTTGCCGACCACCTCGCCCAGCCAGCGGCGGATCTCCGGGCTGCTCACATTGTCGTTGTACACCCAGCCTTCGTTGCCGGTGTTGTAGGGCGGGTCGATGTAGATGCATTTCACCTGGCCGGCGTAGCGCGGCAGCAGGGCCTTGAGGGCGTGCAGATTGTCGCCCTGCACGATCAGGTTGCCGCTGTCGCGCCCCGCGCCCGGCCCGCAGGACAGCGCCGGCACCGGCTCCAGCAGGCGGAAGGGCACGTCCTTGTGGTGTTTGACGACGGCTTCCTTGCCGATCCAGTTCAGTGTAGGCATTGACGCCCATTCCCTCATGCGTGGTGCAACGGCGTCTGGCCATCGCAAAGACCGTAATTTATCAGTGTGGCGGGGGGTGGGCGAGCGCCCGATGCCCAAGGCATGCATTTGGGCGGGGTTGGTGTGTGGGTCGGGGCCCGTGAGGGGGTGGGCGCCGCACGAAAAACCGTGCAAGGCGGGCAGGGCGGGGTGGTGGGCCGTGTTGGACTTGAACCAACGACCAAGGGATTATGAGTCCCCTGCTCTAACCAACTGAGCTAACGGCCCGGTGCGGCGCGGACAGGGTGTGTCCGCGCCGGCGGTGGGGCTTAGGAGTCGCTGTCGAGGAAGCTGCGCAGGCGCTCGGAGCGGCTGGGGTGGCGCAGCTTGCGC
>JAGRFO010000247.1 GCA_020446005.1 Rhodocyclaceae bacterium
CCAGCATGCTGTCGGTGGCCAGCGCGGCGGTGAGCAGTTCGATGGCGGCGGCGTCGCGCCCCAGCCCCGGCCCAATGGCGATGGCGTTGCCTTCGGCCAGCGCCTGGCCGGCACGGCGGATCATCAATTCCGGCTGTACCTGGTCGACCGCCGGGCCGCGCTCGTCGAGCAGGCCGACGAACACCCGGCCGGCGCCGACCCGCAATGCCGCGCGACCAGCCAGCAGTGCCGCGCCGCACATGCCGGGCGCGCCGCCGACGATCACCGCGTCGCCGAACGAGCCTTTATGGGAATTGAGGCGGCGTGGCTGGAGTGGGTCGGCAAACAGCGCCGGGCGCACCTCCCAGCCCGGCGCGGGCAGGGTGGCGGGCGGGTCGAGGTCGAGCCGTTTGACCACCAGATCACCACAGTAGTCGGGGCCGTCGAAGGTCAGCAGGCCAGGTTTGAGGGCGATAAAGGTGACGGTGTGGGTGGCCTCGAAGGCGACCCCCATCACCCGTCCGGTGTCGGCGCACAGCCCGCTGGGCACGTCGATCGCCATGCGCGGGCCGGGCAGCGCGTTGAGGCTGCGGATCCAGTCGGCGTAATGGCCTGCGATGGGGCGCTGCAGGCCGATCCCGAACAGGGCGTCGACCACCAGCGCCCAGCCGCCCGGCGGGGGGGCGGGGAGGTCGGAGAGGGTCTGCCCGCCGACGTCGTGCCACGCCTTGTAGGCCTTGGCGGCATCCGGCGGGAGCCTGGCCGGATCGCCCGAGAACGCCACCACCACCTCGCGTCCGGCCTGTACGAAGTGGCGCGCCATCACGAAGCCGTCGCCGCCGTTGTTGCCCGGCCCGCAAGCGATCAGCAAGGCGCCGGGGCGGTCGATCATCAGCCGTACCGCCTCTTCCGCCGAGGCCCGGCCGGCGCGTTCCATCAGCGGCGGCTTGGCGCTGGCCATGATCGCGCGTTCGATGGTGCGGATGCCGGAAACCGGGTAGATCGGGGAGCTCTGGGTGAACATGGCGGGCGGGCGCTTGGCTAGGGTGTGCCGGCATTCTACGCCCTTCGTCGCAATGGCGACCGCTCGCCGGGATGCCCCGGCCCCGGTGAGGCAAGGCTCAGCCGGCGGGCTTGTTCTTGCTGCGTTTGTCGCGCAGGTAGAGGTGGTTATTGGCCTTTCTCATTTCGAATAAGTCAATCGCTAGAACGAGATCACTGAGTTTGCTGTAACCATAGTTGCGTGGGTCGAAAGATGTTTGACGAGATATATGCGATCCAACGCCCCCGAGAGCAGCCCAACCTTCTTCGTCGGCGGCTGCATCAACACCGGCACGTAACATCATGACGAGTTTGGTGTCCCCCTTGAGCTGGTTAGCCTTTTTAGGAGTGGTTTCAACGTCGTCGGATTTTTTTTCGTTTTCAGCCGGCGTGCCGAGGTTTTCGAGATAGAGAAAACGCGAGCAGGCATTGACGAAGGGCATCGGCGTTTTCTTTTCGCCAAAGCCGAACACCTTGAGGCCGTTGGCGCGGATGCGCATCACCAGCGGGGTGAAGTCCGAATCGCTGGAAGCCAGACAGAAGGCGTCCAGCCGCTGGGTGTAGAGCAGGTCCATGGCGTCGATGATCATCGCCCCGTCGGTGGCGTTCTTGCCCTTGGTGTAGGCGAACTGCTGCATCGGCTGGATGGCGTAGTCGTGCAGCACCGCCTCCCAGC
>JAGRFO010000248.1 GCA_020446005.1 Rhodocyclaceae bacterium
TGGTCGGCGGCAAACACCAGCAGGTGCGGGCGGGTGAGCGTCGGGGTGAGGGTGTCCTGAATCCGCCCGATCTGCAGCGCCAGCGTTTCGAGCCGGCCGAGCGCGCCGGGCGGTTTGGTCTTGCTGTCGATGGCGTGCTGGAGCGCGGCGATGCGGGTGTCGGGCAGCGCGTCGATGGCGTAGGTCATGGCGGGCGCAAGTGGCGGCGGGGTGAGGCGGATGGTAGCACGCGGGCGAGGCTCAGCCCGGCGGCGGCTTGAGGGGCAGCGGTAGCCCGGCGGCGACGAAGGTGACCCGCTCGGCGAGCGTGGCGATGGCTTGATTGAGGCGGCCGGCTTCGTCGCGAAAGAGCCGCCCCAGCGGCGATTCGGGGACCAGCCCGAGGCCGACCTCGTTGGCCACCAGCAGCACCGTGCCGGGCAGCTCGGGGAGGGCGCGCAGCAAGGCTTCCTGCTCAATTTGCCAGACCGGCGTGGTGGCGGCGTCGTGCGGTGCGCACAGCCCGACAGGGGCGTCGGTGAGCAGGTTGGCGAGCCACAGGGTGAGGCAGTCGACGATCACGCAGGCCTCGGGGCGGCAGGCCTTGTGCAAGGTCGCGGCCAGCGCGGTGGTGGTTTCGATGGTGTGCCAGTGGGCCGGGCGGTCGGCGCGGTGACGGGCGATGCGCGCCGCCATCTCGGGGTCGCCGGCCTCGGCGGTGGCGATCACCGTGACCGGGCCGCCATGCGCGTGCGCCCGCTGCTCGGCGAAGCGGCTCTTGCCCGAGCGGGCGCCGCCAAGAATCAGTTCGATGCTCATCGTGATGCGCCGCACAAGCCGTCTGAAGTGCGCTATTATTGCCCACCTGCCCGCCTTGCGGGCAGTTCATGTTTCAGGTGCCTCGCGGCCTTCCGGCCAAGGGGTTAAACGGGAAACAGGTGCGCGTGACCGATTCTGGGCACGCCAGGCCTGTGCTGCCCCCGCAACGGTAAGTGGTTATGCGGTGCATCCACCGCCACTGGGTTTTCGGACCTGGGAAGGCGATGCACCCGGCGCCAGCGGCGCCCGCCACGAGCCCGGATACCGGCCCGGAACACTGTGTGCGGAATCGCCGCGGGGAGCGGCAGGCGCGTTGGCCTGATCCACTCCCGCGGCGGTCCCGTGGTCCATTGGCAGCACCTTCGGGCGGGGACGCTTGAGGTGCCAGGGAGTGAGTCTCGTGAACATTCGTTTAGCTGTCGCCGCGCTGGCGGTGTGTTGCGCTTTTCCTTTTTCTTCGATGGCCGTGACGGTGGGTGACACCGTGGTGGTGACCGCGACGCGCTCGGCGCGCACCGTGGATGACAGTCTGGCGGCGGTCAGCGTGGTGACGCGTGAGGACATCGCTCGCCTGCAGCCGCGCTCGGTGCCCGATCTGCTGCGCGGCCTGCCGGGCATGACGCTGGTGAACAACGGCGGCCGCGGCAAGCAGACCTCGGTGTTTCTGCGCGGGACCGAGTCGGATCACATGGTGGTGCTGATCGACGGCGTCAAGGTCGGTTCGGCGACCTCGGGCTCGGCGGCCTTTCAGGACATGCCGGTCGACCTCGTCGAGCGCATCGAGATCGTGCGCGGGCCGCGCTCCAGCCTGTACGGCTCGGAGGCGATCGGCGGAGTGATCCAGATTTTCACCAAGCGCGGCAGCGGCGCGTGGCGGCCGAATCTGAGCGTCGGGGTGGGCAGCGACTCAAGTCGCAAGCTCACGCTGGGCGTCGATGGCGGCGGCGAGCGCGGCTGGGCGAGCCTGAATCTGGTCAGCGAATCGACCGACGGCTTCAACGCCTGCCGGGTGGCGGCGTCGGGCGTGGGCGGCTGCTTTACCGCCGAGCCCGATCGCGACGGTTACGACAACCTGTCCGGCTCGATCCGCGCCGGCTACCGCTTCGACGGTGGCGCCGAGCTGTCGTTCAACTGGATGCGCACCGAAGCCGAGAGTGATTTCGACGGCAGTTTCCAGAACAGCAGCGACACCACGCAGGAGGTGCTGGGCGCGCAGCTGCGCTTCGCCCCGCTGGCGATGTGGCAGGTCACCCTGTCGGCCGGCCAGAGCAAGGACGACAACGACAACTTCAACAACGGCAGCTTCGTCAGTCGCTTCGACACCGCGCGCACCAGCTTCTCGTGGCAGAACGACATCACGCTCTCGCCGGAGGCGCAGCTGACCATCGGCGTCGATCATCAGGACGACTCGATTGCCAGCACCACCAGCTACCCGGTGACCGAACGCACCCGGCACGGGGTGTTCGCTTTCTATCAGGGCGTGGCCGGGGCGGTCGATTACCAGCTCAGCGTGCGCAGCGACGACGACGAGCAGTTCGGCCAGTACACCACCGGCAGCATCGCCGGTGGCTACCCGCTCAGCGACACCTTGCGGCTGACCGCCTCGTGGGGCAACGCCTTCAAGGCGCCGAGCTTCAACGAGCTGTACTTTCCCTTCTTTGGCAATGCCGCGCTCAGCCCGGAGCGCTCGCGCACGGTCGACCTCGGTCTCGCCGGCCGGCCGGGCTGGGGCCAGTGGGCGGTGAATGTCTTCGAGACCCAGGTCAATGACCTGATCTCCTACGACGCCTCGATCTCTGCCGCCAACAACGTCGACAGCGCGCGCATCCGCGGCATCGAAGCCTCGGCGGCGACCCGCCTGTCCGACTGGGAACTGCGTGGCAGCCTGACCCTGCTCGATCCGGAAAACCGTTCCTCCGGCGCCAATCAGGGCAAGATCCTGACCCGCCGTCCGCAGCATTCGGCGCGTCTCGAGGCCGACCGCGACTACGGCAGGTTCAGCGTCGGCGCGAGCGTGGTGGCGGAAGGCGACCGCTACGACGATCTGGCCAATGCCAACCGGCTGGGCGGTTACGCCACCGTCGACCTGCGCGCGGCCTACCAGCTTGATCCCGACTGGCGGGCCGAAGCGGCGCTGGGCAACGTGTTCGACCACGACTACGAAACCGCGCGCTTCTACGTCCAGCCAGGGCGCAGCGTGTTCGTGACCTTCAAATATCAGCCCAAGCGCTGAGCCGGTGAGCGTGTCGTCGTCGGCAGCACATCAGACACGCCCGCGTGCGACGACGGCGCTTTCGGGCGACACTGGCGGCTGCGCCGATGTGGCGCAGCCCCACCGAGAGGCCATGCCCGCCCGAAAAATCGCGATCATCGTCCTGTGCGCGCTGACCCTGGCCAGCGTCGCCGCCGTGCTGCTGGCCTTGCGCGCCGGCAGCCTCGGGGTGTCGTGGGGCGACGTGGTGGCGGCGCTTGGCGGTGATGGGGCCACCACCGCCACCGCGGTGGTGCGCGAACTGCGCCTGCCGCGCGCGGTGGCCGCGTTCGCCAGCGGCGCCTTGCTGGCGCTGGCCGGGGCGCTGATGCAGGTGCTGCTGCGCAACCCGCTGGCGGACCCCTACGTGCTCGGGGTGTCCGGCGGGGCGGCGGTCGGCGCGCTGTCGGCCTTGCTCGTCGGGCTGGCGCCGTGGGTCGTCGATACCGCCGCCTTTGCCGGCGCGCTGGCGGCGATGCTGCTGGTGTTCGGGCTGTCGCGCGGCGACGGTTCGTGGACCCAGTCGCGGCTGCTGCTCACCGGGGTGATCGTCGCCTCCGGCTGCGGCGCGGTGGTGGTATTCATGCTGGTGATGACCACCGACACGCGGGTGCAGTCGATGTTGTTCTGGCTCACCGGCGATGTCTCCGGCGCGGCGCGGCCGTGGCCGGCGCTGGCGGTGCTGGCGCTGGGGCTGGCGGCGATCCTGCCCTTCGCGCGTGATCTCAACGTGCTCGCGCGCGGCGAACTCTCCGCCCGGGCGTTGGGGGTGCGCACCCGTGGCCTGCGGGCGATGGTGTATGTGCTCGCCTCGCTGCTCACCGCGGTGGCGGTCACGCTGGTCGGGCTGGTCGGCTTTGTCGGCCTGATCGTGCCGCATCTGGTGCGCTTGGCGATGGGCAACGACCAGCGCATCCTGCTGCCCGCCGCGGCGCTGGCCGGCGGTACCTTGCTGGTGCTGGCCGACACCGCCGCGCGCACCGTGGTGGCGCCGATCCAGCTCCCGGTCGGCGTGCTGACCGCGATGATCGGTGTGCCGGTGTTCCTGTTTCTGCTGGTGCGTCACCCGCGATGAGCGCCACCCCGCCACCGCTGCTCGAAGCCGAGGCGCTCGGCGTGACCGTGGCCGGCCGCGAAATCTGCCGCGATGTCAGCGTCCGGCTGCAGCCCGGCGAGCGGCTGGTGGTGCTCGGCGCCAACGGGGCCGGCAAGACCACCTTGCTGCACACCCTGGCCGGGCTGCGCGAGGCCCGGCGGGGCGAGGTTCGGGTGCGCGATCGGGCGCTGGCGCAGTGGTCGGAGGCCGAACTGGCGCGCGTGCGCGGGGTGTTGCCGCAGCGCCAGCCGGACTGGTTCTCGGCCACCGTGATGGAGACCGCGCTGGTCGGGCGTCATCCGCATCTGGGCCGCTGGGCGTGGGAGAGCGCCGACGATGTGCGTATCGCTGGCGCGGCGCTGGCGCGGCTGGGGCTGGCGCACATGGCCGGGCGCAACATTCTGAGCCTCTCCGGCGGCGAGCGGCAACGCCTCGCCATCGCCAGTTTGCTGGCTCAGCAGCCGGCGCTGTATCTTCTTGACGAGCCCTTGTCGCATCTCGACCTGCAGTATCAGGTCGCGGTGCTCGACCACTTCTCGGCGCTGGCGCGGGACGGGGCCGGGGTGGTGATGGTGCTGCACGATCTGAACCTGGCGGCGCGCTTTGCCGATCAGGTGATATTGCTCGACGGTCGCGGCGGCGTGGTCGCCGGGCCGGCCGACGCGGTGTTGCAGGCCGATGTGCTGAGCGACGCCTTCGGCCATCCGCTGCGTCGCCACGTGATCGACGGGCACGTGACTTTCCTGCTGCAATGAGGAGTTTCTCCATGCGTTTTTTGCGACGGCTGCTTGCCGTTTTCGTGTGTGCCATCGGGCTGACGCAGGCCGCGGACTGTCCGCGCATCGTCAGCCAGGCGCCGTATCTGACCATCGCGCTGGAGTGGCTGGGGCGGGCGG
>JAGRFO010000249.1 GCA_020446005.1 Rhodocyclaceae bacterium
TGATCGCCTTCCTCAACATCGAGGAAGTGATCCGCGTCATCCGCGAATCCGACGAGCCCAAGCCGGCGCTGATCGCGGCGTTCGATCTGAGCGAGATTCAGGCCGAAGACATCCTCGAAATCCGCCTGCGCCAGCTCGCCCGCCTCGAAGGCATCAAGATCGAGCAAGAGCTGGCCCGGCTGAAAGAGGAACGTGACAGCCTGCGCCACCTGCTCGACAGCCGCGCCGCGATGACCCGCCTGATCGTCAAGGAGATCGAGGCCGACGCCAAGAAATACGGCGACGACCGACGCACCCTGATCGAGCGCGTCGCCCCGGTGGCGGCAGCCGAGATCAAGGTCGCCGACGAGCCGATGACGGTGATCGTGTCCAAAAACGGCTGGGTGCGCAGCCGCCAGGGCCACGCCATCGACGCCGCCGGCATCAACTACAAGACCGGCGACAGCGCCTTCGCGCTGATCGAAACGCGGAGCGTGTGGCCGCTGATCGTGATCGACACCCAGGGGCGCAGCTACACCGTCAAGGTGGCCGACCTGCCCGGCGGGCGCGGCGATGGTGCGCCGATCGCCACCCTGGTCGACTTTCAGGACGGCGCCAAACTGGCGCAGGTGCTCTCGGCCGCGCCCGAATCGCGCTACCTGTTTGCCCACTCCGGCAGCTACGGCTTCATCTGCAGCGTGGCCGACGCGAGCACCCGCCAGCGCGCTGGCAAGGCCTTCATGACGCTGGAAAAAGGCGAGCGCGTGCTTGCCCCGGCGCCGGTGCGCGGCGACTGGATCGCCGCGGTGGCCGACAACGCGCGGATTCTGGTCTTCCCGCTGAGCGAGATGAAGGAACAGTCGGGCGGACGCGGGGTGATCGTGATGGCGCTCGACGCCAACGCCGCGCTGGCCGCGGTAGCGGTGCCGGACAACGACGCGCCGCTCACGATCCGCGGCACCGGCCGCGGCGGGCGCGCCACCGAACTGGCGATCAAGCCCGCGCAGCGCGAATTGTGGCACCACCGCCGCGCGCGCAAGGGGGTGACCTTGCCGACCCGGATCAAGCCGACCGGCGCAGACTGATGCGTTACACGGCCAGCGCCTGCCACACCAGCCGCAGCGCCAGCGCGGTCAGCAGCACGTTGAAGGCGGTCTTGAAATGCGCGTCGCTGAGGCGGCCGAGCAGATGCAGGCCGGCCCAGGTGCCGCCCGCCCCGGTGGCGATCATCGCCGCCATCGGCCCGAGCCACGGCGTGAGGTCGAAGCCCGCGCCCTGAAACACCGCCGCCTTGAGCAGATGTTGCAGCGACATCGCCAGCGCGAAGGTGGCCACGATGGTGAATCGGTCGGCATGAATCTGCTTGATGAAGGCGGCCACCAGCGGCCCGGTGGCCCCGCCAAACAGCGACACGAAAGTGGTCAGCGCGCCCGCCACCAGCGTGCCGGCCGGGCCGAGCGCGCGTTTGGGCAGGGGCGGCCCCCAGCACAGGTAGAGGATGAAGGCGGCGATCGCCAGATAGGTGACCGACGGCGGCACGCTCACCAGCACCACGCTACCGAGCAGCGCGCCGATCGCCGCGCCGGGGGCAAACGCGCGGATCGTCGGCCAGTCGATGTGGCGCCAGCTCATCAGCGCCCGCCCACCGTTGGAGCCGAGCTGCACCACCCCGTGCACCGGAATGATCACCCCGGCCGGCAACACTTGCGCCATGATCGCCAGCAGCATCACCCCGCCGCCGGCACCGAGGCTGGCGGTGAGCAGCGAGGTGACGAAGGCGCAGCCGGCGAGCAGCACGAACAGGCCGCCAGAGAGCGGGCCCAGCGCCCATGCGAGCACCGCTTCCATCTACGCCGCCCGGTCGGGCTCAGGCGAGCCAGCGTCGCGCATTGCGGAACATCCGCATCCACGGCGCATCCTCGCCGAGATCGGACGGATGCCACGATAGTTGCGTGGTGCGGAAGCTGCGCTCCGGGTGCGGCATCATGATCGTGAAGCGGCCATCGGCGGTGGTCACGCCGGTGATGCCGTCGGGCGAGCCGTTGGGATTGCGCGGGTAGCGCGTCGCCGCTTCGCCCTGCGGGTCGATAAAGCGCACTGCGCGGACAACCTGCGCCATCGCGCCGTCGGCAAACACCGCGCGGCCTTCGCCGTGCGAGACCACGATCGGCATCTGGCTGCCGGCCATGCCGGCGAAGAAGATCGACGGGTTGTCGAGCACTTCGACCTGGCTGAAGCGTGCTTCGAACTGCTCGCTGCGATTGCGCTCGAAGCGCGGCCAGTGCGCGGCGCCGGGGATGATCGGCGCAAGGTGCGACATCATCTGGCAGCCGTTGCACACCCCCAGCGCGAAGCTGTCGCCACGGTTGAAGAAGGCCTCGAAGGCGTCGCGCAGCGCGGGGTTGAAGAGGATCGACTTGGCCCAGCCCTGACCGGCGCCGAGCACGTCGCCGTAGGAGAACCCACCGCACGCGGCGAGGCCGGCAAAGTCGGCCAGCGACACGCGCCCGGCCTGCA
>JAGRFO010000250.1 GCA_020446005.1 Rhodocyclaceae bacterium
GCGACGCGCTGGCGGTCGCGCTGCTCGACGCGCGCGGCTTCGGCGAGGCGGACTTCGCGCGTAGCCACCCCGGCGGCGCGCTCGGCCGGCGTCTGCTCACCCACGTGCGCGACGTGATGCGCACCGGCGCGACGCTGCCGATCGTGGCTGCTGACGCGTCCCCCGCCGATGCCCTCATCGAGATGTCGCGCGGCGGCATGGGCATGGCGATCGTGCTCGATGCCGACCGTCGCCCCACCGGCATTTTCACCGATGGCGACCTGCGCCGCGCGCTGGCCCGGGTGGGTGACATCCGCCAGGCCGCCCTCGCCGAACTGATGACCCGCGCGCCGCGCAGCATCGGCCCGGACGCACTGGCCGCCGAAGCCGCGCAGCTCATGGAGCAACACCGGATCAGCCAGCTGCTGGTGGTGGATGCGGCGGGCGCGCTGGCCGGCGCGCTCAACATGCACGACCTGATGCAGGCCAAGGTCATCTGAATCGTGCGCCTCAGCCTCCAGCACCTCTTCCCGCTGCTCGCCCTGGGCGCGCTCGCCGGCGGCAGCCTCTGGCTGGAGCGCATCACCCGCAGCCCCGAGGAAGCCAGCGCCGCCGCCCGCGCCAGCGGGCCGGACGTGATCGTCGACCAGATGGCGGTCACCCGCTTCGACATCAACGGGGTGCCGCACTACACCCTCGACGCACGCAACATGACCCACCTGCCGGGCGAGGCGCATTCCCATCTGGACGACCCGGTGATGCACTACACCCGCGACACCATGCGCCTCCAGCTGGCGGCGCGCAGCGCCATCGCGCGCGACGACGGCGAACGCATCGACCTGGCCGGCGAGGTCCGCGGCGAGCGCGCCCTGCCCGATCAGCCGGTCAGCACCTTCGCCTCGGAATCGCTGACCCTGTGGCCACGCGTCGAGTCAGCCAAAACCACCGACCCGGTACTGCTCACCCAGAACGGGGCCGAAGTGCGCGGCAACGGCATGACCGCCGACAACATCTTCGGCCTGATCACGCTCACCGGGCGGGTCGACGCATACATGCCCGTCAAACGGAAAACGCCATGACTTCCTCTCTGCGCCTTCTCGCATTCGCCTGTATGGCACTCACCGCGCTGGCGGCCCACGCCGAACGCGCCGACCGCAGCAAGCCGGTCAATATCGAGGCCGACAAGGTAACCGTGGATGAGCGCAAGAAAGTGCACCTGTTCGAGGGCCGCGTGGTGCTCACCCAGGGCACGCTCGAAATCCGCGGCGACACCCTGATCGTCACCCAGGACGGCGACGGCTTCCAGAAAGGGATCGCCACCCGCCGCAACGGGCTGGCCTCGTTCAAGCAGCGGCGCGACGGCAGCGGCGAATACGTAACCGGCGAGGCCGAGCGCATCGAGTACGACGGGCGCAGCCAGAAGACCCATCTCCTGGTGCGCGCCCATGTCACCAGCGCGCAGGACGAAGTGCGCGGCCAGTTCATCGAATACGACGGCTTCACCGGTCAGTACATCGTCACCAACAGCGGCTCGTCGAACGCCAACACTGGCGGCAGCGGCCGTGTGCGGGCGGTCATCCAGCCCAAGTCGTCGGCCATTCCGGACGCCCCGCGCTGACCTCACCAGCTCCAGGAGACCTCATGAGCCCTACCCTCATCCTTGCCGAAACGCGCGGCCGCGTCGGCCTGATCACCCTCAATCGGCCCAAGGCGCTCAACGCCCTCAACGACGCACTGGTCGACGAAATCGGCGCCGCGCTCGACCAGTTCGAAGCCGACAACGACATCGGCGCGATCGTCATCACCGGCTCCGAAAAGGCCTTTGCCGCCGGTGCCGACATCACCGCGATGGCCAACTTCTCTTACATGGACGCCTATCTGGGCGACTACATCACCCGCAACTGGGAGCGCGTCAAAACCTGCCGCAAGCCGATCATCGCAGCCGTCGCTGGCTTCGCCCTCGGCGGCGGCTGCGAACTGGCGATGGCCTGCGACATCATCATCGCCGCCGACAGCGCCCGCTTCGGCCAGCCCGAGGTCAAGCTCGGCATCCTGCCCGGCGCCGGCGGCACCCAGCGTCTGCCGCGCGCGGTGAGTAAGGCCAAGGCCATGGACATGTGCCTGACCGCGCGCATGATGGATGCCGAAGAAGCCGAGCGCGCCGGGCTGGTGTCGCGCGTGGTGCCCGCCGAGCAGCTCCTCGACGAAGCGCTGCGCGCCGCCGACACCATCGCCGGCTTCTCGCTGCCGGTGGTGATGATGATCAAGGAATCGGTCAATCGCGCCTACGAAACCTCGCTCGCCGAAGGTCTGCTGTTCGAGCGCCGCCAGTTCCACGCCGCCTTCGCGCTCGATGACCAGAAAGAAGGCATGGCCGCCTTTGTGGACAAGCGCGCGGCCAGTTTCAAGCACCGCTGATCCATCCCACCGCGCCGGGTAACCGGCGCGCCCCCATCGCCGAGCAATCTCCATTGGCCACTGTCGCAGCCTGGGCCTGCCAGCCATCGGCGCGTCTGCGCTGTGGCGAAAAAACACGTGTCACACAAAAAATGGTGCGGCGCACAAAAAGTTGTTGACATCGCACCTGAGCGACATATAATTGAGTCCATGTTGCAACGCAGCAAATTTAGATAACCGCAGTCCTCACCTTTACCATTTGGAGAAATCCCATGTTCGCTACCCCTGAGCAATTCGCCGCCACCAACAAGGCCAACGTTGAAAACGTGCTGGTTCTGGCCAACGCCGCTTTCGCCAGCGTCGAGCGCCTGTCCGCCCTCAACCTGAACACCGCCCGCAGCTTCCTGGAAGACGGCGTTGCCAACACCAAGGCCCTGCTGGCCGTCAAGGACGCGCAAGAGTTCGTGACCCTGCAAAGCGCGCTGGTTCAGCCGGCCGTTGAAAAGCTGGTCGCCTACAGCCGCAGCGTTTACGAAATCGCCACCCAGAGCCAGGAAGAAGTGTCGAAGCTGGTCGAAGGCCAGGTCGCTGAAATCAACAAGGGCGTTGCTGCTGCCCTGGACCAGGCCGCCAAGTCCGCTCCGGCCGGTTCCGACGTTGCCGTCGCTGCTGTCAAGTCGGCCATCGCCGCTGCCAACTCGGCCTACGACAACATGAACAAGACCGCCAAGCAAGTTGCTGAAATCGCCGAAGCCAACGTGGCTGCCGCGACCAGCGCGACCGTCAAGGCTGTCGGTTCGGTCAAGAAGGCCCCGGTCAAGAAAGCTGCCTAATCAGCTTCCCTTGCCGTAAAAAACCCCGCTTTGGCGGGGTTTTTTTATGGCCTGATTCAAGGCGCGGCGGACGCATCCGGATAATGCGCCGGGAACAAGCGCCGCATCTCGGCCTCGATCCACGCCTCGGCGCGACGGTTGATCTCGTCCGCGCTCAAGCCCTCGGCGTCGATCGCCGGCCCGATGCTGACCACCACTTCGCCGGGCTGTTTGACAAAAGCATTGCGACGCCAGAACTCGCCCGCGTTGTGGGCGATCGGCACCACCGGCACCCCGGTGTGACTCGCCAACCAGGCCCCGCCCGGTTTGTAGCGCCGCGTCGTGCCAGGCGCCACGCGCGTCCCCTCGGGGAAGACCACCACCCAGAAACCTTCGTCCAGACGCATTCGCCCCTGCTCGACCACCTGCGCCAGAGCGTCCTTGCCGGCCGCCCGGTCGATGCCGATGCTCGGCATCTGAGCCAGCCCCCAGCCGAAAAACGGTAGACGGAACAACTCGCGCTTGAGCACGAAACAGATCGGCGGCAGGATGCGCTGCAGCGCAATGGTTTCCCATGCCGACTGGTGTTTGCACAGCACCACCGAGGCGCGATCGGGCAGGTTCTCGCGACCGATCACCCGATGCCGGATGCCGAGCAGGTGGCGGATGAACCACATCGCGAGGGTGGTCCACCCGCCGATCAGGCGGTAGCGCGCGTGGGGCGGGAGGGGCGCCGAGCACAAAGCGATGAGCGCATACACCGGGGTGATGATCACCAGCACCAGCGCAAACAGGGTCGAACGGATCAGCGGCATGCGGTTACTCGGCGAGCAAGGCGTCGACTACGGCGGCGAGGTTGGGAAACACCTGAGTGTCGGGCGGCAACTCCGGGTCGCTGCGCGTTTTTTCGCCCTTGCCGGTGAGCACCAGGTACGGCCGGCAGCCCACGCTGGCCCCCGCCTTGAGATCGCGCAGGCTGTCGCCCACGGTGGGCACGCCGTCGAGGCTGACGTTGAAGCGTGCTTCAATCTGGCGCAGCAGACCGGGCTTGGGCTTGCGGCAATCACAGGTGGAATCGGCGACATGCGGACAGAAGAAGATCGCGTCGAGCCGTCCGCCGACCTGCGCCAGTTCATCCACCATCTTGGTGTTGATGGCGTTGAGCATGTCCATGCCGAACAGCCCGCGCCCGACGCCCGACTGGTTGGAGGCGAGCACCACCCGCCAGCCATTTTCATTGAGCCGGGCGATCGCCTTGAGCGAACCGGGGATCGCGATCCACTCGTCGGGCGACTTGATGAACTGGTCGGAGTCCTGGTTGATCACCCCGTCCCGGTCGAGCACGATGAGCTTCATTCCCTTCTCCCCTTGGGCCGAAACGCCTCAGGCCGACAAACGCGACAGATCGGCGACCCGGTTCATCTGCCCCGCCAGCGCGGCGAGCAGGGCCAGCCGGTTGGCGCGCACCCGCGGCTCCTCGGCCATCACCATGACTTCATCGAAAAAGCGGTCGACCGCCGAGCGCAGCCCCGCCAGCACCCGCAGCGCCTCGGTGTAGTCCTCGTGATCGAAATAGGCGGCGACCTGCGGCGCAAGCGCGTTGAGCTGCTCGAACACCGCTTTTTCGGCGTCTTCCTGGAGCAGCAGCACATCAGGCGCGCCGGGCGTCGCGTCGGCCTTCTTGAGAATATTGGTGATGCGCTTGTTGGCCGCGGCCAGCGCCTCGGCCTCCGGCAGGGCGCGAAACGCGGTGACTGCCGCGAGGCGTGCCGGCACCTGGTCGATGCGGGTCGGATTGAGCGCCAACACCGCGTCCACCGTCTCCGCGCCATGTCCGGCCTCGCGCAGCAGGTTGCGCAGCCGCTCTTGCATGAAGGCCAGCAGCGCCGGCGCGAAGCCAGCGTCGAGCAGCCCGGCGTCGAAACCGTCCGCCGCATCGTCGACCAACGCCGCCAGATCGAGCGGCAGCGGCGTTTCCATGAGGATGCGCAGCACCCCGAGCGCGGCACGACGCAGGCCGAAGGGATCCTTGTCGCCGGTGGGCAACTGACCGATGCCGAAGAAGCCGACCAGCGCGTCGAGCTTGTCGGCCAGCGCCACCGCGGCGGCTACATGGCCGACCGGCAACGCATCGCCGGCGAAGCGCGGCCGGTAGTGGGCCTCGATCGCCGTCGCGACCACCTCGCCCTCGCCGTCATGCTGCGCATAGTAGCGCCCCATGATGCCCTGCAGTTCGGGAAACTCACCGACCATCTCGGTCACCAGATCGGCCTTGGCAAGACGCGCGGCGCGCGCGGCGGCGGTGTGATCCGCGCCCAGGCGATGCGCAATGGTGCCGGCCAGTTTCTCCAGACGGTCGACGCGCTCGAGCACCGAGCCGAGCTTGTTGTGATAGACCACGTTGCCGAGCCGCGCCAGGCGCGAGGCGAGCGGCTGCTTGCGGTCGGTCTCGAAGAAGAAGCGCGCATCGGCCAGGCGCGGGCGCACCACCCGCTGATTGCCCTGAACGATATTGCTCGGGTCCTGCACATGCATGTTGGACACGATCAGGAAGCGGTTGAGCAGCTTGCCGGTGTTGTCGAACAGCGGGAAGTACTTCTGGTTCGCCCGCATGGTCAGGATCAGGCATTCCTGCGGCACGGCCAGGAATTCCTCTTCGAACTGACCCACGTAAACCGTCGGATGCTCGACCAGCGCGGTCACCTCGTCGAGCAGGTCGGCGTAGTCGCCCAGTTGAGCCTGCTGGCGCGCGGCTTCTGCGGTCAGTTGCGAGTCGATGTTGGCACGACGCTCGTCGAAGCTCGGCACCACTTTGCCTTCCGCCAGCAGCGTGGCCTCATAGGCATCCGCGTTGACCAGTTCGATCTCGCCCCGGCTCATGAAACGATGACCGCGGGTCACGCGACCCGACGGCAGGTCGAGCACGCAACCCGGCACCACGCGATCGCCATGGAGCAGGGTCAGCCGGTGCACCGGACGCACGAACTGCGCCTCGCCCGCGCCCCAACGCATCACCTTCGGGATCGGCAAGGCCTTGATGGCCACGCCCACCGCCTCGGCGAGCACATCGTCCAGCGTCGCACCCGGCACGGTGCTGGTGTAGAACAGGGCCTCCGCCTTGCCGTCCATGCGCCGCTCGAATTTCGCGATCTCGGACTCGGGAATGCCCTTGGCCTCGAGCTTCTTGAGCAGCGGTGCCTTGGGCTTGCCATCGGCGTCGAGCGCCACGGCAACGGGCATGATCTTCTCGGTCACTTCGCGGGCAACGCCTTCAGTCCGCACACCAGCCACGGTCACCGCGAGGCGGCGCGGGGAGGCGAAGGGGCGCACCGCGGCGGCTTCATCGGCCAGGCCGCGGGCCACCAGTTCCTTATGGATGGTGATGGCAAAGGTTTCACCCAAACGCGGCAGCGCCTTGGGGGGCAGTTCTTCGGTCAGCAGTTCGACCAGCAGGGTCGCGTCGGACATCACGCGGCCTCCTTGTTGTTGGGGATGTCGGCCTCGTTGCACATAGGGAAGCCCAGAGCTTCGCGCGAGGCGTAGTACGCGGCTGCGACAGCGCGCGACAGGTTGCGGATGCGCCCGATGTAGGCGGCCCGCTCGGTCACCGAGATGGCACCGCGGGCATCGAGCATGTTGAAGGTATGCCCCGCCTTGAGCACCATCTCATAGGCAGGCAGCGCCAGATTCTGTTCCATCAGGCGCTTGGCTTCGGACTCATAGTTGCCGAAGAGCGAAAACAGGAATTCGACGTTCGAGTGCTCGAAGTTGTAAGTCGATTGCTCCACCTCGTTCTGGTGGAACACGTCCCCGTAGGTGACCGCGCGGCCATCCGGGCCGACCGACCAGACGAGGTCGTAGACATTCTCGACCCCCTGCAGGTACATGGCCAGTCGCTCCAGCCCATAGGTGATCTCGCCGAGCACCGGCTTGCAATCGATGCCGCCGACCTGCTGGAAATAGGTGAACTGGGTCACCTCCATGCCATCGAGCCACACCTCCCACCCCAGGCCCCAGGCCCCCAGCGTCGGGTTCTCCCAGTCGTCTTCCACGAAGCGGATGTCGTGCAGCAGTGGATCGATGCCGATCGCGCCAAGCGACTTGAGGTAGAGGCCCTGCAGGTCCGGCGGCGAAGGCTTCAGGATCGTCTGGAACTGGTAATAATGCTGCAGTCGATTGGGGTTCTCGCCATAGCGGCCGTCCTTCGGCCGGCGGGAGGGCTGGACATAGGCGGCCTTCCACGGTTTCGGCCCGAGCGAGCGTAGCGTGGTGGCCGGATGGAACGTGCCAGCGCCGACTTCCATGTCATAGGGCTGGAGAATGACGCAGCCCTGCTCCGCCCAGAAATTCTGGAGCGTGAGGATGAGCCCCTGAAAGCTTTTTCGCGGGTCGTTGAAGGCGCTGGTGGTCATGACTGTCTGATCTGGCGGGCCGAATTGCGGCGCAACCTATGGGCCGCGCCACCGGCGGTCAATGCGGCTTCGGCGCCGTTCAGCCGGGGTTCAGGACGCGCGATCTAGGAAAGCCGCCAACGCTGGCGCCGGAGCCGATCTGCGCGCTTCCGCATCGCCGGCGAGGAGG
>JAGRFO010000251.1 GCA_020446005.1 Rhodocyclaceae bacterium
GGGGTCAAGGCCGGGCTGCTGCGCGAGGCCTTACCGGCGGACGCGCTGACCGACGCCGCGCGGGTGGCCGCCACCCTCAAGGCCCTGCCGCGAGTGCTCAGCGCGCCCCGCCCGATCGACGAAGCGATCAGCACCGCCGGCGGGGTGGCCATCGACGCGCTCGACGCGGCCTTGATGCTGCGCGCTCGTCCCGGTGTGTTCTGTGCCGGTGAAATGCTCGACTGGGATGCCCCCACCGGCGGTTACCTGCTCACCGCCTGCCTGGCGGGCGGGCGGGCGGCGGCCGACGGCGCGCTGCGCTGGCTGGGGGTGACGCCCCCCTGTGTATGACGCGCAAATCAGGATAGGATGTGCCTGCGCGTCCTTGCCCCCGTTTCCAGCCACGGAGATCTCGATGCCTGTAATCCGTTCTCTCGCCTTTGCCCTCGGTGGCGCGGCATTCTTGGCCGTGGTCCCGACCGCCCACGCCGTCAGCGGCTGGTACCTCAACCCCGAAGGCAGCGGCATCGACGGCGCCAGCTATGTCTCCGCGCTCAATGTCGGCGGCTACGGTTTCATCGAGCAGTCGATCTCGCAATCGCACTTGTTCGCCCTCGATTTTGAGGAACACGGCGCTTATCAGGTCTTCAACGATGCCGGCACCGCGCCCTTCGGCAGCCATGACATCACCGTGTCCTACGCGGTGAGCGGCTACGTGGGCCTGTTCGGCAGCGATTTTTCGGCCGGCACGATCGACATCTACGCCGACGAAATCTTCGATTTCGGCTCCACCAACGCCCAGTTCGGGGCCAACAACGGCACCCGCATCGCCAGCTTCGCGGTCGATACCGGGCAGATCGATGTGCTCAACGGTCAGGCCTTTCTGCAGGCGAGCGTGGTCAGCGGCTCGGTGGTCAGCGGCTACTTCTTCGACACCAACGGCCTCGATCTGGCGGGCCGGGACTTCAGCTTCTCACTGGGGGTCCAGAACGCGGTGATCGACCCCAGCGGGACCAACGTGGTCGCCGAAATCGCCTGCGAGCAAGCCGGCTTCACCGGCCGCGGCTGCAACGGCCGGCCGTATCGCGCCTCCTTCCTTAACCTGGCCTACTCGACGGTGCAGGATGTCGGGGTGGTGAGTTTCAACATTCCCGACGGCGGCCTCGCCAACGTCGCGGCGGTACCGGAGCCGGCCAGCGCGCTGATGATGCTCAGCGGCCTGCTCGGGATTGGCGCCTGGCGCCGCCTCAGGGGCTGAGCGGGGCTCCCGCCATGGCGCTCGCCGTCGTCCTGCGTCACCTCGCGTTCGAAGACCTGGGGCTCCTGCACGCTCCGCTCAAGCAGCGCGGCTACACCATCGACGTGGTCGACGCCGGCATCAACGCCACCCCCGAACGGCTGCGCGCGGCCGATCTGCTGGTGGTCTGCGGCGGCCCGATCGGCGCTTACGACAGCGATCGCTACCCTTTTCTGGCCGAAGAAATCCGCATTCTCGGCCAGCGCCTGAGCGGTCGTCGCCCCACTCTGGGGATCTGCCTCGGCGCGCAGTTGATCGCCGCCGCGATGGGCGCGCGGGTGTACCCCGGACCGCGCAAGGAAATCGGCTGGTCCGCACTGCAGCTGACTGAGGCCGGCTGCGCCTCGCCACTGGCGGCGATCGGCGACCTGCCGGTGCTGCACTGGCACGGCGACACCTTCGACCTGCCCGTCGGCGCGAAATGGCTGGCCTCGTCGGCCGATTATCCGCATCAGGCGTTCTCGGTCGGGCGTCACGCGCTGGCCTTGCAGTTTCACCTCGAAGCCGATCCGGCGCGCATCGAGCAATGGCTTATCGGTCACACCGCCGAGCTGACCGCCGCCAACATCAACATCCCGGCGCTGCGCGCCGCCACCGCCCTGCATGGCCCGCGGCTGGTGCCGATCGCGCGCTCGGTGATGACCAGCTGGCTCGACGCGATGGCGCCGCGCCGCACCCGCTGAGCGCTGTAAGCCGGCGGGGGGGTGGGCGGTCTACCCCATCGCGGACCCCGAATTCGCGCCACCGTGGAGAATCGACATGGCAGACAAAAACACCGCCGGCTGGGCCGACCAGCTCTCCGAACCGGCTTTTCGCGTGCTCTTCGAAGAAGCCACCGAACGCGCCGGCACCAGCCCGCTCAATCATGAAAAGCGCGCTGGCACCTTCGTCTGCGCGGCCTGCCACACCCCCCTGTTCACCCAGGAAACCAAGTATGAGTCGGGCACCGGCTGGCCGAGCTTCTGGCAGCCGCTGCCCGGCGCGGTAGCGACCAAGACCGATTTCAAGATGATCGTCCCGCGCACCGAATACCACTGCGCGCGCTGCGGCGGGCATCAGGGGCACGTGTTCAGGGACGGTCCCCAGCCCACCGGCCAGCGCTACTGCAACAACGGCGTGGCCTTGCGTTTCGTGCCTGATGGGGAGCCCCTGCCGGCGCTGCGCGACCCGGCGTGAGCGCGGCTACGGCAACGCCGGCGGGGTGTCGCTCAAGTTGCGGATGTAGGCGATGACGTTGGCGCGGGTGGCGTCGTCCTCGATGCCCACAAAGTTCATGTCGCGCCCGGGGACGGCCGCCTCGGTGTCCTTGAGGTAATAGTCGAGGGTGGCGTAGGTCCAGCGGTGCTTGACCTGCTTCATCGCCTCGGAATAGCGGAAGCCCTCGTGGGTGGCGGCGACGCGCC
Source organism: Rhodocyclaceae bacterium (assembly GCA_020446005.1). GTDB lineage: Bacteria > Pseudomonadota > Gammaproteobacteria > Burkholderiales > Rhodocyclaceae > Nitrogeniibacter. The sequence goes on from JAGRFO010000251.1 coordinate 2,680, forward strand.
CCATCACGTTCCACAGGTGCGGGCCCTTGAAATTGCCGCCGTCCTTCTGGCCGTCGTGACACTGCGAGCACTTGCGCTCGAAATAAGCGCTGCCGGCCTCGAGATCGGCGTTGCGGATCAGCGCCGCGAAGGCGGGATCGAGCGGCGGATCGAAGTCCTTGAGCGGGCCGGGACCGGCGTGGGCACAGGCCGCTAGAACGGCCAGCGCGAGGCCGGCGAGGGGAGTGGCGAGTGTGCGCATGGCGCTGACCTCCATGGTGATGTGCCTGCTTCCATCATATTCATGCGATGCGTGGTGCGGCAAGACGGCGATCGGTCATGTGTTAGGCCAGATCGTCGGGGGCGATGCCGAAGGCGGCCTGCAACAGCGCCGGCAGCCACTGGCTGGCGCTGCCGCGCAGATTCCCGTCGGCGATGGCGTCGAGGGCGGTGGGTTGCGGGTTGATCTGCACCACCCGTGCGCCCTGTTCGGCGGCGATCCGCGGCAGCTCGGCGGCCGGATAGACCATCGCCGAGGTGCCGATGCTGAACAGCAGATCGCAGCTCGCCGCGACGCCCACCGCGTGCTGCCAGGCCTCCGCCGGTAGTTGCTCGCCGAACCACACCACCCCGGGG
>JAGRFO010000252.1 GCA_020446005.1 Rhodocyclaceae bacterium
GGCTGGGCGCAGTGGTGGTGGTTGGCGTTCCTGGTGATGACCATCGCCGGCGAACGGCTGGAGCTGTCGCGGCTGGTGCGGGTGTCGCCAGCCATGACGCGGCGCTTCGTCCTCATCCTCGGCGCGCTGCTGGTCGCCACCGCGCTCGCTGCCTGGCCGGCGGGGCAACGCCTGTACGGCCTCGCGCTGGTCGCGCTGGCGCTGTGGCTGCTGCGCCAGGATGTGGCGCGGCGCACCGTCAAGGCCGACGGGCTGACCCGCTACATCGCGGTGTGCCTGCTCGCCGGCTACCTGTGGCTGGCGCTCGGCGGCGTCTTGCTGGCGACGTGGGCGCCGCAGCCCGGCGAGGTCGGCTGGGACGCCACCGTCCATGCCATCGCGCTGGGCTTTGTGTTCTCGATGGTGTTCGGCCATGCGCCGATCATCCTGCCGGCTGTCCTGCGCCTCAAAGTCCCGTACCATTGGGGCTTCTATCTGCCGCTGGCGGCGCTGCATGCCAGCCTCGCGCTGCGCGTGGCGGGCGATCTCGGCGGCCATTTCGCCTGGCGCGCCCACGCGGCGCTGATCAACGCGGCGGCGATCGGACTCTTCCTGCTGATGCAACTGTTCACCATTGCGGCCGCGCGACGACGGGCCGCCTGAATCATGACCCTGACCCCCGCCTCCGCTCTGCACTGGTTCAAACGCTTTAGCCTCGCCATCGCGGTGGCGGCCCTGCTTGGCACCGCCAGCGAGTTCGTCTACCGCAGCGCCCTCGACGCCCAGCGCGACCGCGTGTATGGCGAATTCCAGCTCGCCGCCGCGCAGCACATCGACACCCTGCGGACCCGCCTCGCCACGGTGCTCGACCTGCAGCAGCTGCTCGGCAAGCACATCGATGTCGCCGGGCCGGGCACGGGGCCGGACTTCGCCCAGGTCTCGGGGCCGTTGATGCGCGTGCATCCCTTCATCCGCGCCATCGTCTATGCCGACATCGAGCGCCCAGAACAGGTCGCGCCGCGCTTTCCGGTGGCACATGTGCTGACCCGCGGCACGTGGCCGGCGCGCAGCGACGATCTGGCGGCGGAAGGACAGGCGGCGCAACATGCGCTCGACAAAACCCTGCGCGGCGGCGCCCCCGTGGCCACCCCGCTGCTCAGCCCGGAAGCCGATGCGGGCGAAGGCATCCGCCTGTTTTCGCTGGCCGGCGAGGGGGTGATCGGCATCTACATGCACCTCAGCCAGCTCGCCCAGACGACACTGTGGGCGGGCATGGACCCCGACGCCCGCGACATGGCCTTCACCATTCTGGACACCACCGAGGATCCACGCAGCGCCCGGCAAATCTACCGCGACACCCTCGGCGAGGGCTTCGAGACCGCCTACGTCGAAGCCATCCCCTTCGCCGCCCGGCGCTGGCTGGTGATGGCCACGCCGACCCCCAACCACTACCTGCTCGCGCCGGCCGCGCCGGTCCTGCGCCAGCGCTACGCGGGCTGGGCGATCACCCTGCTGGCGACCCTGATCGTCGCCTTCCTGCAGACCCGCAACGCGGTGATCGGCGGTCACGTGGCGCGGCGCACCGCCGAGCTGGCAGACTCCAACGCCCGCCTCGCCGACTCGAATACCACCCTCGCCGCCGAAGTCGCTCAGCGCCGGGAGTCGGAGGCCGCACTGCGCGAGAGCATCGCGCTGCAGCAGGCGATCCTCCACAGCGCCGACTACGCCATCGTGCTCACCGACACCGACGGGGTGGTGCGGGTGTTCAACCCGGCGGCGGAGACCATGCTCGGCTGCAACGCCGCCAGCGTCATCGGCCAGCGCAGCCCGGTGTGCTTTATCGACCCCGCCGACCTGCAGGCGATGGAGGCCGAGACCGGCGCAGCGGGCTTTGCCGCGCTGCTCGCCACCGCGCGTGGCCGCGACGCCGCCCACCCGCTGGAGCTCGACCTGCGTCGCGCCGACGGCGCACGCCTGCCCGCCGCGATCTCGATCTCGCCGCTGGTGGATGCCACCGACGGGCACACCACCGGCCATCTGGTGATCGCCGCCGACATCACCCACCGCAAGGCGGCCGAGTCGCGCATCCTGCACCTCGCCCACTTCGATCCCCTCACCGACCTGCCCAACCGCAGCCTGCTGCTCGCGCGGCTCGAGGAGGCGCTCGACACCGCCGCCACCTGCAAGCAGCCGCTGGGCGTGCTGTTCCTCGATCTGGACCGCTTCAAATATGTGAACGACTCGCTCGGCCACCAGGCCGGCGACGCGTTGCTCAAGGCGGTGTCGGGGCGCTTCCGCCACTGCGTGCGCGAGGAAGACACGGTGGCGCGGATGGGCGGCGACGAGTTCATCGTGGTGCTCTCCGAACTCGAAGGCCGCGCCCACGCGGCGGAAGTGGCCGGGCGCATCGTCGAGGCGCTCAACGCCCCCTTCGACATCAAGGGCCACCGCCTCACCGTGACCCCGAGCATCGGTATCGCCATTTACCCGGAGGACGGCGACAAGGCCGACCTGCTGATCAAGCACGCCGACGCGGCGATGTACCACGCCAAGGAGCGCGGGCGGAACAACTTCCAGTTCTACGAGCGACGCTTCTCGACCAGCGTATCGGCGCGACTGAACCTCGAAAACCGCCTGCGCCGGGCGCTGGAGCAGGACGAATTCGAGCTTTACTACCAGCCGCAGGTCGATGCCGCCAGCGGCGAATTCATCGGATTCGAAGCCCTGCTGCGCTGGCGCGACCCCGAGCATGGCCTGGTCAACCCGGCGGAATTCATCCCGGTCGCCGAGGACAGCGGCCTGATCGTGCCGCTGGGCGAATGGGTGCTGCGCACCGCCTGCCGGCAGAACCAGGCCTGGCGCGCGGAAAAACTCATCGACGTGCCGATCGCGGTCAATCTGTCGGCCCGCCAGTTTGACGAGCACACCCTGCTCGACACCGTCGCCCGGATTCTCGAAGACACCGGCCTGCCGCCGCGCCGGCTGGAGCTGGAGCTGACCGAAACCCTGATCATGCGCAACCCCGAACTGACCGCCGAGCTGCTCGACGCCAGCAAACGGCTGGGCATCCTGATCGGGGTGGACGACTTCGGCACCGGCTACTCCAGCCTCGCCTATCTCAAACGCTTCCCGATCGACCGGCTCAAGATCGACCGCTCCTTCATCGCCGACATCGAGACCGAACCGGACGACGCCGCCATCGCCCAGACCATCATCGCGATGGCCCGCACCCTGCGCATCGACGTGCTCGCCGAAGGGGTCGAGACCCACGAGCAACTCGGCCTGCTGCGCGGGCTGGACTGCACCACCTACCAGGGCTATCTGTGCAGCCACCCGCTGCCGGCCGAGGCCATGACCGCGCTGCTGCGCCGCCTCAAGGCCGAACGCGGCGCAATCAGCGCACCGACCTGATCAGAAGCGGGTACTGCCGCCGAGGTCGGACAGATCGATCTCGCCGCTGCGCTCGAAGGGCATCGCGGCGCGCAGGCCGCCGGTCACCAGTTCGCCGGCAATGCGGTAATCGATGCGCTGGCGCTCCGCCCCGAAGGCCCGCAACTGGCGCAGCATGCCGGCCAGCGAGCTGACCGCCTCGACCTCCAGCACCGCCTCGCCCAGCCGTGGGATGGTCACCGCGGCACCGCTCACCCCGCGCGCAAACGGCTTGCCATTGAGCTCGACGGCAAAGCGCAGCCCCTCCACCGGGATGTCGACATCGTTGGGGTTGAGCACCCGCAGGCTCAGCCCGAAGCGCTGTTCGAGCAGGCCGGCCTCGATCAGCCGCAGATCGGCCACCGACACCTCCGGCGGCTGCATCGACAGCGGCAGGCTGGCACAACCGCCAAGCGCCAAGACCAGCAGCGCGAGCAAACAGCGACGACGAATGGGCAGGTGATGCATGACCTTATCTCCCGGCCGCGGGGGCCATGGTTTCGAGCACGGTGATCAACGCGGCGGTGTCCTTGCGCGCGCCACCGCTCGCCATCAGGGCATTGAGCTGCTGGCTGACCGCCGCGGCCACCGGCAACGGCGCGCCCAGCGCGTGCCCCTCGGCGAGGCACAGCGCGAAATCCTTGTGATGTAGCCGCGCATCCACGCCTTTGTCGAAATCGCGCGACAGCATCCGCGCCCCCATCACCTCCAGCACGCGCGAACCCGCCGAACCGCCCATCAAGGCGGTGCGCACGGCGGCCACGTCGACGCCGTTGGCGGATGCCAGGGCCAGCGCCTCGGCGGCGGCTTCGATGGCGGCCACCATGATCATCTGGTTGCACGCCTTGGCGACCTGACCCGCACCGGCCGCGCCAACGTGCACGATACGCGCGCCGAGAATATCGAACAGCGGCCGCGCACGCGTCAGCGTCGCCACCTCCCCCCCGACCATGATCGCCAGCGCGGCCTCGCGCGCACCGGCCGGCCCGCCGGAGACTGGCGCGTCGAGCCAGCCAATGCCGCGCGCCGCGTAGTCGGCCGCCAGCGCCCGCGCGGTGGCCGGGGCGATGGTGCTCATGTCGATGTGCACGCCGCCGGGGGCAAATCCCGCCCGCAGACCGTCGCCACGATGCACCAGATCGTGCACGTCGGCGCTGCCGGTGACCATGGTGATCACCACCTCGCTGCGTTCGGCCAGTTCCGCCGGGGTGGCGCACCAACCAGCGCCGTCGGCGATCAGCGATTCGGCCGAGGCCTCGCGCCGCGCCCACACCGCCAGATCGTGGCCGGCGCGCAGCAGGTGGCCCGCCATCGCTCGCCCCATGTCGCCCAGCCCGATGAAACCGACCCTCATTCGCCGGCGCCCCCGCTCATCGCCTCGAGCAGCTTGAGCATGGCGATCGAGTCGTCCTCGCCCATCCCGCTGCCGACCAGCGCGTTGAACATCTGCGCGGTCACCGCCGCGGCGGGCAGGGCCAGCCCGATCTGGTGCGCTTCTTCCATCACGATGCGCATGTCCTTCTGATGCATCCAGGCCTTGAAGCCGGGCTTGAAGTTGCGATCGAGCATGCGTTGGCCGTGGTTCTCCAGAATCCGGCTATAGGCAAAGCCGCCCAGCAGCGCCTCGCGCACCCGCGCCGGATCGACGCCGCTCTTTTGCGCAAAGTTGAGCGCCTCGGCCACCGCCGCCACCCCGACCCCGGTGAGAATCTGGTTGCACGCCTTGGCCACCTGCCCAGCCCCGGAAGCGCCCACCAGGGTGACGCTCTTGCCCATCGCGGCGAAGGCCGGCCGCGCGATCTCGAAGGCCTCGGGGTCGCCGCCGACCATGATCGTCAGCGTGCCGGCGATGGCGCCCACTTCGCCGCCCGACACCGGCGCATCGAGCATCCGCACACCGCGCTCCGCGAGCCGGGCGGCGATGTCGCGCGCGGCGGCCGGGGCGATGGTGCTCATGTCGGCGAACACCAGCCCGGCCGCGGCACCCTCGGCCACCCCCTCGGCCACCTGCGCCACGTCCGGCGCATCCGCCACGCAGGAGAACACCACCCCCGACCCGGCGGCCACCTCGGCCACGCTGGTACAAGCCACCGCCCCGGCCGCCACCACCGGCGCCAGCG
>JAGRFO010000253.1 GCA_020446005.1 Rhodocyclaceae bacterium
TACTCGATCTCGAACAACGCCGAGTACGGCGAGTACGTGACCGGCCCGGAAGTCATCAACGAAGAATCCCGCTACGCCATGCGCGAAGCCCTCAAGCGCATCCAGAGCGGCGAATACGCCAAGATGTTCATCCAGGAAGGCAAGACCAACTACCCGTCGATGACGGCGCGTCGTCGCCTCAACGCCGCTCACCCGATCGAAACGGTCGGCAGCCAGCTGCGCGACATGATGCCGTGGATCGCGAAAAACAAGCTGGTCGATCAGTCCAAGAACTGAGCGCACGACCCCGCCCAGCGGGTCGTCGTCCCCGACCGGGACGGCGGCCCGTTTTTTTTGCCCCTGCCACGGCCCGCACCATCGCCAAGCGGCTGGGTTAGAATTGTCGCCTCGCCACCGTCCGCAGCCCGCCTGCAAAGACCTCCCATGGCCGACCTGCCCCCGCGCAATCCGCTGATCGACCCGAACAAGCGCCGCCGCGGCATCTACATCCTGCCCAACCTGTTCACCACCGCCGCCCTGTTCGCCGGTTTCTACGCCATCGTGCAGGGCATGAACGACCGCTTCGAACAAGCCGCCGTGGCAATTTTCATCGCCATGGTGTTCGACGGGCTCGACGGCCGCGTCGCTCGCATCACCCACACCCAGAGCGCGTTTGGCGCCGAGTACGACTCCCTCTCCGACATGGTCTCCTTCGGCGCCGCACCCGCGCTGGTGGCCTATGAATGGGCGCTGCGCGACATGGGCAAACTGGGCTGGATCGCCGCTTTCATCTACTGCGCCGGCGCGGCGCTGCGCTTGGCGCGCTTCAATACCAACATTGAAGTGGTCGACAAACGCTACTTCCAGGGCCTGCCCAGCCCGGCCGCCGCGGCGCTGGTTGCGGGGCTGGTGTGGGTCGGCATCGACAATGGCTTCACCGGCCCTGAGTTGCGCTGGTTTACCTGTTTCCTGACCATCTTTGCCGGCCTGACCATGGTCAGCAACGTGCTCTATTACAGCGGCAAGGAAATCAACCTGCGCCGCACGGTGCCGTTTTTCGCCGTCCTCGGCATCATGCTCGCCTTCGCGCTGATCTCGCTCGATCCCGCCTCGGTGCTGTTTTTGCTGTTCCTCGCCTATGCCGCCTCGGGCTACGTGATTCTGGCCATGCGCAAGCTCGGCAAACGGGTGCCCGGCGATGACGCCCAAACGCCGCAATAGGCTTGTCACCCGCTCCGTTTTCGGCCTATAGTCCGGCCATGACTTCCTTTGAGCGCCACTCTCTCTCCCACACGCGCAGCGTTTCCCCGCTCGCGCTGTGGCTGCTCGGCCCGCTGCTGCGCCCCGCGCGCTAATCTGACTCTACCCCTTTCGTTTTGCCCAACCGCCCTCCTGCCTGCGCAGGCGGCGACCGGTTTACATTTCTGATTGACTGCGGAACCCCGACAGGAGCCGACCATGAACGACCAATTGATCATTTTCGATACCACCTTGCGCGACGGCGAACAAAGCCCCGGCGCCTCGATGACGCGTGACGAGAAGCTGCGCATCGCCCGCCAGCTCGAACGCATGCGCGTCGATGTCATCGAGGCCGGCTTCGCGGCCGCCTCCAACGGCGACTTCGAGTCCGTCAAGTCGATCGCCGAGAGCATCAAGGAATCCACCGTCTGCTCGCTGGCGCGCGCCAACGAGAACGACATCCGCCGTGCCGGCGAGGCCATCACGCCGGCGGCCAGCGGACGGATTCACACCTTCATCGCCACCAGCCCGATCCACATGGAGAAGAAACTCCGCATGAGCCCCGACCAGGTCGTCGAGCAGGCCGTCAAGGCGATCGGCTGGGCGCGGGAATTCACCGATGACGTGGAGTTCTCGGCGGAAGATGCGGGCCGGTCGGAAATCGATTTCCTGTGTCGCATCTTCGAGGCGGTGATCAAGGCCGGTGCCAAGACCATCAACGTGCCAGATACGGTCGGCTACAACGTGCCCGAGCAATATGCGAACACGATCCGCACCCTGATCGAGCGGGTTCCGGGCTCCGACAAGGTAGTCTGGTCGGTGCATTGCCACAACGATCTCGGCCTTGCCGTTTCCAACTCGCTGGCAGCGGTGATGGCAGGCGCCCGCCAGGTCGAATGCACCATCAACGGCCTGGGCGAACGCGCCGGCAAC
>JAGRFO010000254.1 GCA_020446005.1 Rhodocyclaceae bacterium
GTCAGGTGAATACCGTATCAGTACAGCTAGTTTGCTGTGTCAGCCCACCTGATTCCATACCGGATCATTCGAAGCTGCTTGCTTCAATAACTGGTTGATCCGGCTCAGAAGCACTGCGGGTACATCGTTCCGTCGCCCGTTTAGCCTCAACACACCACTGAAACTTGGGTGAGAGTACCTTACCTCGCCCGTGCGCCGAACAGACTGCAGCGAGCCGCCAAGCATACTCCAGATTTTCTCTGCCTTGCGTCGATTAGTGGTATGCAATGGTCTCATGACTGACTCCCGCTCATTTTTTCTTCAAAATCATTGAGCGCTGCTTCCAAATCCTTGAGCGCTGCTTCCATTTCCATGGCGGCTTCGCTACCAGGAACCTCCGTGTCATCTAGATAGCATGCAACCCCATCCATGCTTGGCGACATCCTCAAAAGATAGAGCCCCGAGTTATGCCGCTCTTCGCAAGCCAAGCGTAGATAGCCCAACGGATCCTGCTGGGCCGCCTCCATCGCCCTCAATGGACTTGTCGGCATTGCCTCAATGCTCTCATTGAACTCAGACTGGTCAACGCCCTCTGGCAGCTTGAGCGCCTTAAGCACTTTCGAGTTCGACCTTAGAAATATAATGAGCCGATTAATGAAGGCATCACGAACAATATTCGCCTCCTGAACAACAGCATTCAACTCAGTGGCGACAGCCTTATCAACAACAATGTTCACCGGAACCGTGCCAAGCCTCTTGAGTTCTCCCGCGATGTATCGCCTCGCTGCCGAAGAAAGTCTTTTCCCTTTCAACTCCCTTGCCAGTTCAACCGTTTCAATGCGGAGCATCTTATTAACGAATGCATCACGCTTAATGCATAGCCCCGCCAGTTGACTGTCAAAACTACGAAGAAGTGGCTCATATATTTTTACCGTGATTTTTGTCTTTTCCATCGTCCCTGCCCCTTCCTCATGAGTCATCATGTGCCGAAGGATATCAATGAAAGATTTTTGAGTAAAGATTTTTGAGTAAAGATTTTGTGCCTAAATCTTGCCGCTAGAGCAACACGCAAAACCCATGCAGGCTGGACAAATGGCGCGCCTCTCGCAACACATGGTGCCAGCGATAATTACAGGTGGATGGCGCTGCGCTTGCCCGCCCAGCCCGCCCCCCGGTGTAAACTCGATCCCTCTTGAACCCGCCGAGACCCGCACCATGCGCAAACGCGACACCACGCTGACCACCGACCAGAAAGCCCTGTCCATCAATCTCGACAAGCTCAAGTACGGCTCGATCGTGGAGATCGGCGCCGGGCAGGAGGTGGCGCGGCGCTTTTTTACCGTGGGCGCGGCGGCGGGCACCATCGCCAAGACCATGTCGGCGTATGACATGGCGGTGAGCGATGACATCTACGGCCACGCGGATCGCTATGTGAGCCGCTCGCGATTGCTGCAGATGCTCGACAAGGAATTCTCGCTGGTGGTGCAGCGCCTGACCAACGTGCGCCCCAAGAACACCACCTTCTTCGCCTACGCGGCCACCGTTACCGCACGCAGTTTCAAGCAGAAGAACGAGTGTCACGGCTGGGTGGGCATCCGCCTGCAGCTGCATCCGGGCGCGGAACCGAGCGACGTGATCATGCATGTGCGCATGCTCGACGACGACAACGCGCTGCAGTCCGAGGCGCTCGGCATCCTCGGCGTGAACCTGATCCACGGCGCCTTCAACCACTACCAGAATCCGGAATGGGTGGTCGAGAGCCTGGGCGACGGACTGGGTTCGGAGCGCATCGAGGTGGACGTGATCCACTTCTCCGGCCCCTACTTCGAGGAGGTGGAGAACCGGTTGATGAACCTCCACCTGATCCGCAGCTGGCTGACCCGCGCGGTGATGTTCAATCCGGCCGGCGAGGTGGTGGTGCCGGGCGAGCTGCTCTACCGCAAGCCGGTGATGGTGATGCGCGGCAGCTTCAAGCCGGTGACGCTGGTCAATGTGGACATGATGTGCGCCGGCCAGAAACGCTTCAGCCAGTTGGCGGCGGTGGACGAGGCGGAGATCATGTCGCTGGCCGAAATCACCATGAACTCGCTGGCCTCGGGCGACAACGTGGACGGCGCCGACTTCCTCGCCCGCATCGACCTGCTCGCCTCGCTGGGCTACACGGTGATGATCTCAGACTACCTGCGCTTCTTCCGCCTGCGCGCCTATCTGCGCCGCTACACCCACAAGCCGATCGGCATCGTGCTGTCGGTGCGCGACTTCGCCTTCCTGTTCGACGAGCAGTACTACGAGGGGATGGAAGGCGGCATTCTGGAAGCCTTCGGCAAGCTCTTCCCGGACAACACCCATGTGTACGTCTACCCCTCGCGATCGCGCGGCGGCGACACCGCCTCGCTGGTCACGCTTGACAACGTGGATGTGCCGCACAAGCTGCGTCACCTGTTGTCCTATCTCAAGGAAAACAACAAGCTGCTGGCGATCGAGCCGCACGACGAGAGCCACCTGCACATCGATGTGGCCGAGGTGCTCGCCGGGCTACGGCGCGGTCGCGGCGAGTGGGAGGCCGACGTGCCGGAGGCAGTGGCCGCCCGCATCCTCGAATCCCGCCTGCTGGGATTCGACACCGAGTGATCGGGCCTATCCGCGCATCCGACCTGTGTCGCCATGACCTGAGTCAACACCTGCCCCACAAAAGCCCTCAAACCGGGGCAAAACACCCGTCAGCGCGGTATATTGGGTAGGTAACATCACGTATTCCCTTAGACCCTGCATTCGGTCAATATTGTCGGGCCCGAGATTTAAGGCGGGGCTCAACGTGACCACAGGATCGCGGGCCTCATCGCCACCGACAACGCGGTGGCGGTTTCCAAAAATGATACGGAGGAGATGAAATGCGCAAACATGTAATCGCGGCAGCCGCTGCACTGGTTCTGGCCGGACAGGTGGGTATCGCCCAGGCCGAAGGTGCATGCGACGAAGGCGAAATCGTCATCAAGTTCAGCCACGTGACGAACACCGACAAGCACCCCAAGGGGATCGCCGCGGCACTGCTCGAAAAGCGCGTCAATGAGGAAATGAACGGCAAGGCCTGCA